>JAPPJA010000560.1 GCA_028874675.1 Chloroflexota bacterium | reverse complement strand
GTGCTGGAGCCCCATATACAGGACTACCGGACGACCATCAAGGAAGCGGACCCGGTGGGAGGATTCGTCAACAACCAGTGGCTGAGTTCCATTTTTGGCTACTGCGGCGAGGACAACCACGAGGCGCGGGAACTGTGCGCCAATTCCCTGAAGACCTTCTTCGGGCCGGGGCGCCCCTACGTGCAGGACCAGAAGGACATTTACTCGCGGCTGCTGGAGCAGTGGGGCGGGATTCCCGAACACCTGGTGCACAACTTTTCGCGGTACATTGACGTGAAGGAAGTGACCGATGAGGGGGCGGCGACGCAGTTTGACCTTTCGGGTGGGAGCGCGCTGGCCCAGAAAATATGGGAGGAGATGGACTCAGATACTCTGGCAGAACGGGGAGTTATTGTGGCGGGCGACCCGGAAAGCTGCATCAACGCGGTTAAGCTGCACGAGGCCACGGGGGTGGACCAGGTGCAGTTCCTGATGGCGACCGAGACCATCGGCCACCAGCAGGTGATGAAGTCCATTGAGCTGTTCGGGAAGCACGTGATACCGGCGTTCAAGTAGGGTACGGCGATCTGTAGAACGGCGGCCAGCCAGGCAAAGGCGGGACTGCCGGAAGCAGGGGCCACGGAGGGAAGAGTCCTCCGTGGCCCTTTTAGTTTGTTGAAAACAGGGGAGGAAGTTTCACTTCTCTTATATTGAATTCCCAGGAGAGAAGGCGGCCACAAGGGCCGCCCCCGAGAGTCCCAGGAAATGCGATCTGGAAGGCTAGCTTCGCATGGTCTGGAGGAAACCGTCGCCGGCGGCGCGGATCATGTCCTGGGCGCCGATGGACATTAGCTGGACGCCCCGGCTGGCGAAATGCTGGAAGCGAGGGACGTTGTTGAGGGACATGCCGGCCCCGGCGACGCCGATGGCCTTGCCCTCAGCCTTTGTTCCCTCGATCACCTTGTCAATGGCCGCGTCCAGCTCGGCGGGAGTGGCCATGCCCATGGTCTGGGTGAGGTCGCTGCTGCCCACCAGGAGGGCATCAACACCGGGGACGGAGGCGATTTCGCGGACGTTCTCCACCGCTTCGGGAGTCTCAATCATCACAATGACCAGCACTTCCCGGTTGGCGGCGGCGTAGTATTCGGGAGTGGACAGGCCGGCGCCATAGCGGTTGGTGCGGCCGCCGGTGGCGCTGCTGCGGTCACCGTCCGGGTAGTGGTGAGAGGCGCGGGCCACGCCCTGGGCTTCCTCGCGGGTAGAGATGTGGGGGACTATGAGCCCCTGAACGCCCCGATCCAGGAAGCGCAGGATGGTGGAAGGGTAGGCGTTGGGAATGCGGGCGATGGGAGTCAGGTCGTAGAGTTCGGCGGCGCGCACCATGTTTTCGGTCTCGGAATCGTTGGATGAGCCGTGTTCGCAGTCAATCCACACCCAGTCGAACCCCATGACGCCGTAGAGTTCCACGAGGCCGGGGGCGTAGAAATTTATGCTGGCGCCGAGGGCCACCTGGCCTTCGTTGATCTTTGCCTTGGTCAAGTTCGTGCGGACCATATCGTCTCCTGAAGCTGGGTTAGCAGGCAACGGGCGGCCGGACCCTTCCGGCGCCGCTGCCGGGGTACGGGGGAAGATCGAGGGAGAGAGCCGGGCAAGACCTGTAAGCCGGGTTCTGTATCCTGGCGGCCATTCGCCGACAGGACGGTGACCATCTATCTAGCCCCCTGCGAAGCGGTCGGGTGGACCGACGCAGGTCCGCGCGCGAGAAGCGAGCGGGACGACGTTGCCGTCGGGGTCGAGCAGCCAACCCGGGGACGAGCCGGACGCCCATAGTCCCCCTATTCGGCCTTGCTCCAGGTGGGGTTTAGCCGTCGCTGTGTCGCCACAAGCGACCGGACGCTCTTACCGTCCGATTTCAACCTTACCTCCGTCACTCAGGCAGTCCATTGCGGGGAATGGGCTGCGCGGGTTCATGGTGGAGGCGGTATGTTTCTGTGCCACTTTCCGTCCCCTGGCGCAGTGGTCAAACTGCATCAGAAGCCTGGGAGTTACCCAGCACCCTGTCCGGTGGAGCCCGGACTTTCCTCCCCGGCGAGAATAACTCGCCGCGGCGGCCACCCGGTCTTGCCCGGCCTCTCCGGATTCAATCTAGCATAGGGGTATAGGAGGGTCAAGGAAGGTTTACACGGGTCAGCAATCTGCCTGGAAAAGTACAATCCCCCGGAACTGTCCTCCGGGGGATGGCGCCTGGTTGCCGGAATCAGGGAAGCGGGCTTCAGCCGGGAAGGAGTATTCGCCCGCAGTTGTTGCAGAGGACAGTCTGCCGGCCGTTGCGGACGCGCTGCAGGTGCTGCGAGGGCAGGGACATGCGGCAGGCCTGGCAGAGGCCACGGACGACGCGGGCGAGGGCCAGGCCGCCTTTGCTGCGGCGAAGGCCTTCGTACCGGGTCAACTCCACGGGTTCTACGCATGAGGCCAGGCTGTTGCGGTCTTTATTCAGAGCTTCCTGCCGGTCGGAAAGCTGCTCAAGCTGCTGCCAGAGTTCGGCCTGGCGGGTGTCCCATGCGGACTGGGTATCGGCCAGATGCTGTTCCAGGCCAGCAATACGGGTACGGGCATCCTCGGCCTGCAGGGACATCTCAAGCAGTCGGACGTCCATTTGTTCCAAGGCGTGCCGGACGTTGTTGGCTTCCAGCTGCAGGGCTTCGAGGTCCCTGGGGTTTTCTACGGCCCCGCCATAGAGTTGCTCCTCCAGGGAAGTGGACCGCTCCCGCTGGCTGCCGGTCTCCAGCTGAAGCTCTCGGTGGCTGGACTGAATCTGCTGCAAATCAGCCCTGGCCTGCTCCAGAGACTCCTCAATTTTGTCCAGTGATAGCCGCCCCTCCAACTCCCGCTCCACTTCCGCTATTTGACCGTTGACACCGTCCAGGTCTAGGTCCACTTCCTGGAGGGTGTAGAGCTGCTTGAGAGTGGTCATTCTGACCCGTTCCTACATACAGATAGCCAATTGGAACCGCCTGTTAACGAATCGGCCCTATTGATTCTATTGAGCGCCACTTGCCGTGTCAATGACAACTATAATGATGATAAATAGGTGGCTGTTGTATTTCACGGCGAAATACCGGCCGGATGGGGGCGGGGCGGGAGTGTTGATGGAAGCGGTTTAGGCGGTGCTGTCTGAGAGAAAATGGGGGAAGAAGCCAGGTATGCCGAGGCAGGGTACTGCCAAGTAAGTCGCCTTGAAGTGAACGAATGGGCCGGGTGCGGGCGGGCTTGGTCACCAGGGCAATCACGCTCTAATCAAATGTCATGCTGAGCGAAGCCGAAGCATCTAAAATCTATCCCCGGAACCACCTTCACAACCCGCAGCCGGGCTGAGGATGAAGACTTCGGGCCCGTCGGCAATCTCAGGGCGACATGACCTTTGCCTACCGAACTAGCTCCCCCTGCAGCCTGAATCTATAGCGCGTCTGCCCTGCCTGGCTCACTTGACTTGGCACGAGGGCGGCATGGGGTTTGCTATACTCGTCTGAATCCTGATCGTTGGGCATTTGGCGGGGATTTTTGATGCGAATTCTACATTTTGCGGACCTGCATATCGGCGTGGAAAACTACGGGCGGCTGGACCCGGCTACGGGGTTATCCACGCGGCTGGCGGACTTTCTGGGGGCGCTGGACGAAGTGGTGGAGTTTGCCCTCGCCCAGCAAATTGACCTGCTACTGCTGGCAGGGGACGCCTACAAGGGCAGGGACCCGTCCCAGACCCACCAGCGAGAGTTTGCAAGCCGGCTGTTCCGAGTGGCGTCGGCGGGAATACCGGTGTTTCTGCTGGTGGGAAATCATGACCTGCCCAACGCCAGCAGCCGGGCCAACGCGGTGGAAATTTTTCCGACGTTGCAGGTGCCCAACGTTTATATCGGTGACAACCTGCAGACTTACATGGTCAGCACCCCCGACGGCCCGCTGCAGGTATTGGCAGTTCCCTGGCCCCGCCGGGGACGACTGCTGAGCAGGGAGGAGTCGAGGGGCCTGACCATTGACCAGGTGCGCGAGGAAATCGAGAGCAGGATGACCGAAGCCATTGCCCAGCGAGCCAGGGAACTGGACCCGGACATTCCGGCCATCCTGACGGGGCACGTGACCATCAACGGTTCCACGACAGGTACGGAACGATCCATGATGCTGGGAAACGACCATGTGCTTTTGGCAAGCGCAGTGCACCGTCCCGAGCTGGAGTACGTGGCCCTGGGGCATATCCACAAACACCAGGTGCTGAGGCGAGAGGCGCCCACCATGGCTTACTCGGGTAGCCTGCAAAGGGTGGACTTTTCGGAGGAGAAGGACGAAAAGGGCTTTTGCGTGGTGGACCTGGATGCGAAGGCTCCGCGGGGGCAGCGACTGAAGGAGTTCCGGTTCCAGCCGGTTCGCGCGCGCCGGTTCGTGACGGTGGACGTTACCATTGCCCCGGGCGAACCCGACCCTACGGCGGCGGTGATTCGCGCCATCGGACGCCACGACGTGAATGACGCGGTGGTAAGGGTACGGATACGATTGCCGGCGGAGGCGGAGGCAGGATTGAGGGAAGGCGAAATCAGGCAGGCGCTGCAGTCGGCCCATTTTATCGCGGCCATCAGCCACGATGTCGAGGGTACGCGGCGCACCAGGCTGGCCAGCGGCGAGTCGGAAGGGCTGCAACCCCTGCAGGCGCTGCGCATTTACGTGGAGGGAAGGGATACTGCTCCCGAGAGGGCGGAGAAGATTCTGCAATACGGCGAGGAAATTATCGGGGAAGTGGAAAGCGGGACGGCGGCGGGAAGCGATTAAGGGGCGATTAAGGGGCGATTCGGGATTTCCGGGCGTTACGGATACACGCAGGCATGGTTTGCCGGAGTCGAAGTCGCGGAGGCCTGCCCCAGCGGCCTTTCCCCTCAGGACGGGGTAGTTGCGGGGCCGGGGCCGCCGGACAACTGCTCAGGGTTGCTGAGTGACAGTGGGCTGGGACGCGTCATTCCGGCACAGGCAGGAGGATGGACTCACATTCCAGGCGGCACCCACTGCCCTGGTGTGGCGCTTCGCGGGTGATGGCGGCGAATTCAGCAGGGCTGTCTGCGCTTTCAGCTCTGGGGCGGCAAGAATTACCGGATACGGGTGAAGGGCAGTATGGTCGGGCAGGCTGGAACGGGAAAGCCCCCGACACGGAACGCTCGCGGCACCGCAGGGCCTTTCGATTATCAGGGAGGCATTGGTCGCTTCAATAAGTGACACGAACACTGTATTGGGCCTTGGGGCCTCCCGCAGGAAATTCACCCCCACCCTAGCCC
>JAPPJA010000280.1 GCA_028874675.1 Chloroflexota bacterium | reverse complement strand
TGACATTTTCGCTGACCAATTAGCAGGTGACCTAATCGTAGAACATCAACACATTCTCCAGGGTCTTCAGTCCTCTGCTAACGTTGGTTAGCGTGTTGATGCCGAGCAAGTGCCCTATTGTGGCGCGGGTCATATCCGTTACCCACGCGTGATACAGCAGAACCTCAGCTATCCTTTTGGCCTCGCGAGAAACCGGAAGTACATCGGCACACTTCATCCGGTCTACCGGGTCACTCCATGACTCAAACTCCCGATGTTCTTGAGTGATCAGCCAAGGCCTTACATCGGAAAAAAGGCCAGGCATAGAATCATAGTTTCGAAGCATAATGTCACCCCTTCGAGGTCGAATGGAACTATCCAAGATGGTTGGCTGGCTAAGCGATCCTGTCACCGACGTTGAATTGGCAAGCTCCCTGAAATTAAGTTGTACAGCAAGAGTTATTCCTGAGTTCGGCCCATATGCCCTAGTTCTAAGCCGCCACGAAGAAGTCCAAATGCGCCACCGCTTTTCACCTTTAGCGAACAACGGACTGAAGACAGTCGTACAGTGTCCGGCACAATTGCTAGCAACTGCTCAAGCGCTTCTTCTTAGCCGTCGCCAATGGCCCATCTTCCATTGTCCAAGGCCAACGCATGGTAGTGATTGGTTGCCACTGATATGTTCTTGTGGTTCCATCTCTCTTCTGGACTACCTTGGTCTGAACACGAGGAAAGGCCCATAAAAATGGGTAACCGGAAACCCCATAGGTGATCATAGGACACGTTCCCGGGTGACATAGGCCTTTTCCATCCGATGTCGTCGCTCGTCACAGGGCCGTAGAGCGTGCTCCCCATTGTCTCTTTGCCAGAAGCCCCAGGGCCCTCCTTGCCTCTTCCCTGACCCTCTCATCGACATCGTCCATAGCCGCGGTGAGGGTTGCGATGGCCTCATCGTCGCCCTTTCTGCCGAGGCTGCGGGCCGCCTCCCTTCGCACTTCCACCTCAGGGTCCCTCAGTCCATTCAGCAGGGCCTCATTAGCGCTGCCGTCGCCCAGTTCTCGCAGGGCGATGGCGGCCCTCCAGCGTTGGTCACTGCTTCCCTGGCGCAGCCATTCCGTCAGTTCGGGCCCGGTTATTGTGTCTCCCAATTGGTTCAGGGCCATGGCCGCAACTTGGATTGAGTAACTGGAGTCGCTTATCTCCAGGAATTGTCGGAGGGCAGGCATGGCGCTGGTAATACCCTTTTCTCCCAGCACCGAAGCGGCCAGGTCAGACGTTCTCCAGTCGTGTCCATCGTTCACCTGTCTGATGACGGCGTCCTCTGCATCCCTGCCTCCCAATTCCAGAAGGACTCGAATGGCCGCGGTGTCACCCCAGCGGTTCACGGCCTGGATCAGGAACGGCACCGCACTGCGGTCTCCCAACTCGCCCAGTACTTCGATGGCGTCTCTGCGGAACTTGCGGTCCCCGCCATACTCCAGTGCCCTGCAGATGGCGGGTACGGCCTCGCTGCTCCCAAAGGTGGCGATGCCCCTCACAACCGTTCACTGGACCCCGACGTGATAGCTACGCAGCAAGTCCTTCAGCACCGGAAGCGCCTCTTCGGCCTGCATTTGGAACAGGTACGTGGCAGCACTCGAGGCGAAGCGTGACTCGAACTCCTTCAGTACCGAAATCAGCATCGGGACAGCCTCTGAGGCGCCAAGCGCTCCCAGCGCCAGGGCTGCCCGTGTCCTGACCCCCTTGTCTTCGTCCTCGAGAAGCGCCAGGAGCGGCCCACGAGCCTCCTTATCATACATATACTCCAGTGCGGCAGCGGCCTGCTCCCGCACCTGCGGCTCCGGATCAGCCAGGGCAAGAATCAATGCTGGCACTCCTGCTCGCCCTTCCGTGGTGCTCCAGCGTTGCCCCAGGCCCCTTGCAGCTTCTACCCTCACTCGACCTGACGGGTCTGCAATGGCCATAGCCAGTAGCTCTACGGCCCGGCTCTCCTGGCGGAGGTTACCCAGGCTCTTTACGGAGTTGGCGCGGGTGATCTCGTCAGGGTCCTCGATTCCCATCTGCAGACAATCCAGGTATGGCAGGTCCGCCAGACTCTTGACATCGGGATCCCAAATCCTGCTGTGGCGCATTCCATACAGTCTGCCCAGGGTTTCGGAAACCGCCTGGCGCATGGGGACTGTACCTCGTTCCATGGATTCCAGGAGAAATGAACTCAGCTGGTCCGTATCCCTTATGCCCAGCATCTGGGCGGCGTAGCGGCGGCTGGTATGGCTGGCGCCAGCCAGCGATGGGATCATATCCTCCGGGGGGACGTTCAATATTGAATCTTCAGCCATCTTGGTTTTCAACGACGACCTGCTCTTCGATCTCCTCTCCTTGTTTATCTGCGATGGGACCAAAAATCCCCGGCGCCGCGGCGCCGGGGATTTTTACTTGGCCGGTAAAATCGGTGGCGTGACGACGGTTTATCGTTTCCTGGCTCCACGGTAGCAAGGGTATGCAGCGGCGATGCTGGACACGGCAATGTTATGCCGCCGTTTGTAGCTGAGGAAATGCACGAATTGGGGGCATCCCTGAATTTTGGTTTTCACGCCTATTGGGTTCATCATAGGCAAAATTATATTGGAGCTACTGTTTTCCTGCAACGTGGATAACGACAAGGTGGCATTCCAACGTCAAACATTGTATAGTATTGCGAGGTGGGCAAGGAAAGGAACAAGCCCGCAGAGTCATAGACCCCACGGGCCGCCGGCCAGAACAGGTGGTGCTGGACTGACCGTAGGCGCCATAGGTGAAGGTAGCACCTGATGGGCCATAGGTATAACTATATCACGGCGTCCCTGCTCGGGGGCGCCAATGTAGTCGAGTCCTTCCGGTGCGGAGTGTCGTGCCGGGATTTGGTAGTCTGACTTGGTCAGCCCACGCCCCTTTTCGGGCGTGGGTTTTTCTTTGCCTGCCGGATGACTCTGAAGACAGTTTTATGTGGAGGATCCGTATATGTCGTACCGTGGTGACCCCAAAGCACTGTACAGACTGTCTACCTTATTTTGTGCGCTGAAAGATGACCTCTGGCAGGACGAACCGGACTGGGAAGAGTCTTATGACATTAAATCGTTCGTTCGGGTGGCAGAGGACATGCTGGCACTGGGGGAAGACTTGGATGCGACAGCCAGTCTTTTGGGGGGATTGGTGGACGGGGCTTTGAAACGCCACCTTGAGAATTGGGAAGAGAGCCTCGATGGAGAGCAATTGCGGCAGAGAAAGATGGACGCCCAGGCTCGGGTGAAAGAGCACCCCCTATACAACCTGGATATGAGCGATTTCCCGAGGGACAACATGCTTCATTACAACTTGGTTCAAGAGAATGCTGCGGAGACCCGTGCGCGTTTGCACGAAGTATTGTCTCGCTAGTTCTGAACTCTTCAGGGGCTGATAATTGACCTTGCGGAAGGCGACGGACAGTATATTCCCCTATCGCAATGAGTCAGCTGGCGGAGCTTGCGAAGTGACCGATTTTCTCTTCGTTACTTACTAAACAACCGGAGAGTCAGGAAGGAGATAGTCTTGTCCAGCCAAAATAAGGCTCTGATTCCAGGGAGAATTCTTGGCGTTCCGAGAAGACTTATTCATTCGGAAAGACCGTAATTCAGGACCCAGACCACCTGGGCCCGCTTGTTCTTGATCCCCCGCTTACGCTACTGATGGCTGCCTCTATTAACGAGGCGCTGGAGCGGATGAGTCCCCGGCTGCTGGTTGTGATGGTCGGCACCGGATCGGTATCGCAGGGAGGCTCTGTTCGAACCGGAAGCCCCGGTCGCAGGTGATGACCAGGCTGGAATCCGTGGTCCAGGGCGTTCATGAGCAAGTCGCCGTTGTGCCTGGTGTCCCAGCCCCGGCACTGAGCGGTTTCCACCTCATGCCCGGTCAGCAGGTGTCTCAGGCCATGGGGAGTCTTGTGGTCTAGGAGGATTTTCATGGGCTGTCGCCAGGTCTCAGCCGGTCCTCGGCCAGCATCCGGGCCGCGTGGGCCAGGACGGTGCGGATCTGGTCCTCGCTGACGCTGAACTGCTCGGTAATCTCCTCGAAGCTGAGGCCGCTGGCCAGGTTCTCAAAGACAGCTTCCAGGGGCAGTCTGGTGTTGCTGAAGGTCCAGGCGCCAGCCAGCCGTTCCGGGTCTCGTCCCACTCCCGGGCAGTCGCCCCAGGTCAGCTTTGCCTTTTCGGTTCGGTTGTCGGTGGCCATGGTTTTCGTCTCCTCTCCAAGGCTGCTGAGCCGGCGGGTCGGCTCAGCTCCATTGTATCCGATGACTGTATCCGTGACGGGACGTGTTGGCGCGACTGCGCCTTGCCGCCCAACGCAGGCGGCTATGGCAGACGCGATAATCCCCCCCACGCCGTATTGAGGGGTTGACGCGAGTAGATCTATCATTGGCATATTTTCTCACGCCATTTCTTGCATAACAAGCAAACCAACTAACGGGGATAGCCTAACGGGACCCAACTGGCTCGAAGGCGAGTACCCCGGCCGGGCCGTCAATCTGCCGTCGCCTCCAACAGCGCGATGGCATCTGCCGCACTAAGAATCTCAAGGAATTGCCGTTCCTGCCCCATACCTTCATCCCCCGGGCAGGCCCTTTCCGTCCATTCCATGTCCTCAACGATTGCGATGAAAGGGTAACTGGGGCCTCGGCGTACCTCCCGTGTACGGGGCAGTCCCAACTTCCGAGACAGCCTCTATCGTGTCTGATGTCTTGTTTGATCCTACATAAACCGCTGCGCAGTCGGTCCCACATAGGAAAAGTGGATCGCCGCCTCCTGCGGGCCGTGATGGATTGGCGGATAAGCGAGGCGGGCCGCCGTGAGTGGCCTCTCCTCAGCCAAAGGCGAAACTGGGCAAAGGAAAAGCCCCTACTGATCTGCAGGGTCTTAAGTTCTTCACCCTGGGCGCCGTGAACGGCCAATTAAACCACCACCTCGAACCTGATGTGAAAAGTTCTTGATTTTACCCAGTTTGGTGGACCAAGGGTAGTCACCAAAAGCAACGTAACGGCAACAACCAAAAATGCCATGATGATCAGGCCGTTGGACTAGTTAAGGCCTTTTCGACTGGGGCCTACGGTCAGGCAGACATCATGCTACGCGAAGAGGCAAGTCAGAACTGATCCTTGAGAAATTTCGTTTTCTGCTCAAATGGGGCGGTTACATACCTTCTAGCGCCGCTCTTCGATCAATATCGTTGACTATAGCCGATTCCCATAGGTATTTCCTACTTACCTTCCCTTTGGGAATTATATACCTGTGTACCCAAAACGCTTGACTTCCTTGTCTGAGTTGGGTA
>JAPPJA010000348.1 GCA_028874675.1 Chloroflexota bacterium | reverse complement strand
GTACCAGCCATCCCTTTCGATTATGCGGATTGCTTCTCGGACCCTCGGCGGCATAAGCCAGTCCTGCTAAAAGCGGCGTCATTCGGCGATTCGAACTGCTGGGGAATTATCTAGTCGCGGGGAATCTGGCACGAGTGCACCCATGATTGGCATGGGCATCCCAGCAAGGGTCGCAAAGGTCTTGACCACACCTTTGGCATCGCACAGTCAAGTACCGGCGTCCGCATTTTTGACAACGGTCCAACATCTTTGCTTGACCTCCCATCCTGCTATAACGGTCACCTGCCAAACAAGTCCTGCATCAACTCGTCTTGACCAATCCCAAGATATTCAGAAACTTGCCCAAGAATTTCGTCCAACGTGCCAACCCTCACCGGGTTATGACGCGGAACAGAAATATGATGTTCATAACCCATCACGGTAGAGGCCAGTCTCATGTGGCTGCCTCTCTGCCGGACGAAATTGTAAGCATACCTCCGGCGCAACAGCGTTGCGATCTGCACGCCGGATAGATTCCGGGGCATTCTCACACGGGTATGACCTCGTTTTGGACCAGATGGACGCGAATCGCCTGGGGCGCTTCGTCATCGTCGAAGTGGCAAAGCACGGCGTCCCGCATCATGTAGATCAATTCATCCCAATCATCGCCCTGAGTGATTATGCTGTGCCCGACGGCGCTGGCCGAGTAGCCGCCATCGGGAGACTCCTTTACCCGGAAGACTATCTCCGTGTCAGGATTGGAAAGGGCGCCCCGCTTTCTGGCTTCCAAAACCTTCTCTTTGAGAAACTCCAGCCTTCCAGCTTTAACGTCCTCTTGAAGCTGATGGTCCCACCGCTCCCAGTCATGATCCCATACCCACTTCATCAGTTGGGAGAATTCAGCTTCTGGCAAGGCCATGATAGTCTGCTTGATTTCCGATACGGTCTGCATTTCAAATCCTCTTTTCTCGACGTTGCCGATGAATCCCCTGTCCTTTGTTACCCCGCCAATGTCATGTTCAATTCTTCCAAGAGTCCCGCCAACTCATCGCCAAACAGATCGTACGCCTTGCCGATGCCGCCCCGCTGGGCGAAGGGCGCGTACTGCAGGTCGCTGGGTTCAATGCTGACGTTGCCCGCTATGTGGTCCTTGATGTCCGCCAGCCACTGCTGCTGCTCTTCGGTAAAGTGTCGTCCGGCGACCTCCTGCATGGCCAGCCAACCTTGGAAGCGTTCATTGACCCCATCGGCGAAGGGAGCCAGCTCTTCGTCGTGGCCGATGGCGTAGCGCACCAGCGACACAACGTCGGCCAGCACCCTTTGGCTGGAACCTCTCACCGTGGATTCTTCCAAGCGCCGGTAGGCTTCCCACAAAGTCGCCGGTGTCCAGGAGCGGGGAGGGCTTCGCAACTCCTCGGCCAACGCCCGGATGTCGCCATGGCTCAGACGCTGGCGGTAGGGCCGCTGGTACAGGACCTGGAGAGCGGTGATTTCGTCCCGGTGTTCTTCAATGTATTCCCGAAAGGACCGCGTTAATACTTCAGCATCTTCCCCGGAGAATTCGGCGCGGATAACCGTGTCCTGCGATGTCGTGTCGATGGTCTGCTCGTAGGCACGGTGAATCTCAATCAGCCGCTGCCGCAGCTCCAGGTTCGCGGCAAAGGGTCGAGCAGCCGCCTCCAGCAGTTGCCGCTCAGCCTCAACAACGGCCTCCTCCGACGGTTCGGTTTGCCCGGTGGACAGCCTTGCCGCTTCCAAGGCGGCGTCGAGGTCGGTCGCGTTCAGCAGGCCGGACACCAGGTCTTTGAGCGCAGCGCCACCGGCAACGGCTTCCACCGCCCGCCGGTCTTCGGGCGAGAGGCGACGATCCAAGCGGGCAAGACGGCTGGCCAACGACGACAGCGTGTCCGGCTCCCGGTTTCCCATGGCCACCAGGTCCAGCAGCTTGTCCAGCGGCACCGACGGATGCCGGTCCAAAGAGTAGGACTCGCCAAGCTCGCCCTCGGTTACCCCCACGGCGTCCACGATCACAAAGCGGTCCTTGGCGTCCGCGTCGGGCGTCACCGCGTTGAATTCGGTGGCGGATATGGTACGGACGCCCCGCCCCTTCATCTGCTCGAAGAAGTTCCGGCTGCGCACGTTGCGCATGAAGAACACCACCTCCACCGGCTTGATGTCCGTGCCCGTGGCGATCATGTCCACGGTGACCACGACGCGCGGGTTGAAGCTGTTGCGGAACTCCTGGATCAGGTCCTCCGGCCTGGCCCCCGTGGTGCGGTAGGTGATCTTCCGGCAAAAGTCGTTGCCCCGGCCAAACTCCTCTCGCACTATGTTCACTATGTCGTCGGCGTGGCTGTCGTCCTTGGCGAAGATGATGGTCTTGGGAACGTGCTGCCGGCCGGGGAATATCTCGGTGGTCACCCGGTCCCGAAAGGTCTGGATGACGGTGCGAATCTGGTCCACCGCTACCACGTCTCGATCCAGTTGACCGGGTGAGTAGGGCAGTTCCTCCTCCAGTTCTTCCCAGCGCATCTTGCGGGTGCGGCGGTCTCGCCGGTCCACGTTCATACCAGCTTCGATGCTGGAACCCTGCTCGGTGATCTTGGTTTCGATGCGGTAAACGTTGTAAGGAACGTTCACGCCGTCCGCCACAGCTTGCCGGTGGTTGTACTCCATGACCAGGTTCTGGTGAAAGAACCCCATGGTCTGCTTGGAAGGCGTGGCGGTCAGGCCGATGAGAAAGGCGTCGAAGTACTCCAGTACCTGGCGCCACAGATCGTAGATCGACCGGTGGCATTCGTCGGTGATGATGAAGTCGAACTCCTCTATGGGAAAAGACGGGTTGTACTGCACCGTCTGGAGGGACTGCCGTGCTGCGGTCGCGTCAAAGCCGGATGCCTCCTCCTTTTCGGGGTCCAGTTCTTCCCCCCGGAGGATGGAGTAGACCCGCTGGATGGTGGCGATGCACACCTTGCTAACCGGATCGACGCTGCTGGATTGAAGGAGCTGGACATTGTAGAGTTCACTGAACTTGCGGCCGTCGCCGGGTACCGTGAACCCCTGGAACTCCCGGAGGGTCTGCCGGCCCAGGTTGCTTCGGTCAACCAGGAAGAGCACGCGTTTCGCCCCGGCGTAACGAATCAGCCGGTAAACCAGGTTGCAGGCCATGAAGGTCTTGCCGCTGCCGGTGGCCATCTGCACCAGCGAACGCGGTCGGGCTTCCGCAAGAGATTGCTCCAGGTTCCGAATGGCTTGAGCCTGTACCGTCCAGAGGTTGGCATCGTCCAGTACCGGCAATTGGGTCAGTTGACGTCGGAGACTTTGCCCGATGCGATAACCGGTCCCGCCGGCGTCTGAGACCCGCTGCGGTTCAACCACCCCCGATTTTGTGCCTGAATCAGAGGCGCCCAACCATGCCGCCAGCGTCTCAGGCGTGTGAAAGGCGAAGATATTCCGGCTGCGTGGCTGGGGATCAAGCCCGTTGGTGAACCTGGTTTCGCTGCCGGTGCTCTCGTATAGGAATGGA
The DNA here is from genome assembly GCA_028874675.1 of Chloroflexota bacterium. GTDB lineage: Bacteria > Chloroflexota > Dehalococcoidia > Lucifugimonadales > UBA3495 > Bin22. The sequence goes on along the minus strand of JAPPJA010000348.1, from coordinate 1,852 downwards.
AGGGGTCGAACGTAAGCCGGGAGATTGTCCGGCAAGCCCGTTCCGTATTTCTCCGATTGAGCTTCCACTCCGGTGAGGGTGCGGCCTACCGGCTTTGCCTCCACGACTCCCGCCGCCTTTCCTCCGACGTAGAGGAGATAGTCGGCCACCCCGTGGCCCGTCCGCAAACGGAACTCTCGGACCGCAACCCCACAGGCGGCGTGTACGTTCAGGGCGTCAACATCCTGCACCGCCCATCCTGCCTGTTCCAGCAGCCGGTCAATGTTTGCCCTTGCCTGTATTTCGGGAGTGGTCACGATAACTCGTTCGAGTCCCGGAGTTTCTCATTTTGCCCTTGTCACGGTCGGCTCACAGCGCCGCCCAAGCGCATAAGCGTATAATCATTATCCCACCAAATACACACCGGGGACAGGGGGTAACCAGCTTTGCAAAGCTAGAGGTGAGAATCTTCCGGCGTTATGGCCTGACCAGACACCAAGAGTGGTTGTAGTGCCAACCGTCATTGGGCTTCTAATCCCACACTCCAGGAGTATCGCAACTTTTGGTGTTGATTGGATAACGGGTATCTTAGCTCAAGAAGTTGTGCGGGGAATGCGCGAGGCCGCCTCCCGGGGCTTCTGGGTCTCCACCAACGCTCCCTACGGCTATCGCAAGGTCCACGTCCAGGACGGGGCCAAGAAGCGCCCACGCCTGGAACTGGACCCGCCCCACGACGCCGTGGCCCGCCGCGTATTCGAGATGGTCCTCAGCGGCAACAGCGTCCTGGACGTAACCAAGACCCTCAATGCCGAGGGCATCCCCAACTCCCACGGCAAGAAGTGGATCAAAACCACCATCCACAACATGCTCAACAACGAGGCTTACACCGGAACTTTGGTCTGGGGCCAGAAGAGCCGGGACGGGCAGCAGCCTGTAAGGGTGGAGAACGCCTTTCCCGCCATCGTAACCGGAGAGGAATTCCGGCAGGTCAGGAAACTGCTGGGTTCCCGCGCCCCCAAGCAGGCCAATCCCCGCCGGGCAGCCAGCCCCTACCTGCTCAGCGGCCTGGCCCGCTGCCGGGCCTGCCGCAAGGCCATGACCGCCGCCGAGGCCAAGGGCGGCAAATACACCTACTACGTCTGCCACTCCCTCCTCAAGCAGGGCAAGGACGCCTGCCACACTCCCAGGCTGAATGCCCGCAACTTCGAGAGCGTCATCATCGAGAACATCCGCGACAACATCCTCACCGAGTCCAACATCCGGGAACTGGTCAAGCTGGTGGACGAGGAGATGGACGGCGTCGCCAAAGAGGAACGAGAGCGACTGGAGACCATCGAGGCCGAGCTGGAGGAGGTCAAGCGGAAGCTGGACCGCATCTGGCACTTCGTGGAGAGCACCGACCTGGACATGGCCGACGCCTCGGAACGCATCCTGGAACACCGCCACCGCCGGGAACAACTGGAGGCCGCCGCCGAGGATGCCCGGGCCGTGCTGGCCGAGCGGCGGGAACTGCTGGACAGCGCCGACATGGTGGCCGCCTTCGCCGCCGACATGAGCGAGTTTCTCCGGACCAGCGAACTCACCGAGACCAAAGCCTTCGTGCGGTCCTTCGTGAAGGAGATCGAGGTGGCCCCCGGCAAGGCGACCATCGTCTATACCATACCGACCCCGCAGGATAGTCCCATAGGGGGCGCGGACACCGCCGAAATCGCTCTCAACGGGGGTGTTATGAATTCGGTACAGCGTGGTGGGCCGGACTGGACGAAATCAAGAACCGATGCCGATTCCGAGGTCACCCCGTCCTGGGGCATGGGGATGGTATACGTCAGGACCGCCTCGTCCTCCACGATCTCGATGCCCTGCACGAAGTTCC
>JAPPJA010000101.1 GCA_028874675.1 Chloroflexota bacterium | reverse complement strand
AACTTCCCAGGGAAAATTCTAAGACCCTTAAAACCAAGTTTGACTGAGTACTAGTTGTCGGCGGGGACGGGTTCGGCCAGCTGGTCGGCGGGGTCGGTGATGAACTCGCCGGTCTTGGTGTCTTTCTCGAAGGGGCTGTAGAGCTCCAGCTCCTTGGCCATTTCGCGGACGGCGGGGATGACCTCCTGGCCCATGAGGCGGAGGCTGCGCATCTGGTCGTCGTGGGACATGGCGCCATCGCCATCCCAGAAGAAGACGCTGCCGGGACGCAGGTACTCCAGGACGTGACGGATCTTGGGAATAACCGTCTTGGGAGTGCCGGAGATGATGCTGTAGTCGGCGGCCTGGTCCTCGTAGGGCCGGCGGTTGGTGCCGAAGCGTCCGGCGGGGCCGAAGGCGGTGGCGGACAGGCGGCGGGAAGTCCGAGAAGTATGGCCTGGCAGGCTCATAATAGCAGGATTGACCTGTCCCTCATTACCGGCGAGGAAGGGATTGCTGACGCCGGACAGGTACTTGCGGCCCACTTCCTCGGCCTTCTCCTCGGTCTCGTCCACGTGAACCTTCCACAGGTAGGCCACGTTCTGGGTTCCGGACTTGTGGCCGAACTCGGCGGCGGTCTCATGGTAAAGCTCGAAAGCCTCCTTGGTGGGTTCCAGCCTGGTGGCCAGGAGGACCAGGGGGTAGGCCTTCTCGGCAGTCCACTTGACGGTCTCCACGCTGACGGTGGAGGGAATCCAGATGGGCGGATGGGGCTGCTGCAGGGGCCGCATCCAGGGATTGACGTAGCGGTAGTGGTAGTGCTTGCCCTCCCAGCGCCAGGGGCCGGGAGTGGTCCAGGCCTTGATCAGGAAGTCGTGGGCCTCCTCGAAGCGCTCCCGGTTGAAGTGGGGCGGAGAGTTGTGGGAGTAGCTTTCGCGGCCACCGCCCCGGACAAAGCCGGACACCAGGCGGCCGTGAGAGATCATGTCGATCATGGCCAGCTGCTCGGCCAGCCACAGGGGGTCGTCCCAGATGGGGAGGACGTTGCCCAGGATGATTATCTTGGCCTTGTTGGTGATGCGGGCCAGGATGGAGGCGCCGACGTTGGTGACGCCCTGCATGCAGAAGGGCGTGCTGTGGTGCTCGTTGAGCATCAGGGCATCGAAGCCCATTTCCTCGGCGTACACCTTTTCGTCCAGGTAGCGGTTGTACAGGCTGGCGCCGACGTTGGGGTTGTAGTGTTCGTTGCTGATGCTCAGGTCCATGGACTGGGTGCCCATCAGGCCGGAGTTTTCATCCTGCCAGGGCTGCTCGGTGAAGTGGCCAATAAGCATATCTGCACCTCAAAGCGAATGGTCCACGAAGGGACACGGGGGTTCATGCGGGGGATTGGTGGGAGTTTAGCATTGGCGGGGTTGGGGTGGCAACCTGTTGGTTCATCCACGAACAGGCACGAATGAGCACAAATTTTTGGTTGATTTCACCTCAACCGCTGCGCCATCCCGGTGCGAGGTCAGCATCTACGCGGGAACGACGGGCTGGCAGCGTCGTTGAGAAGCTATTGCAAAGCCTGGCCAGATGGGCGGCGGCGGCGCATATGAGGCTACGAAAACCGTGCCGGGACTGGGGACAGTGGGACGAGGTCTCGGGAGGGGGCTGGAGCCGGCCGAGCATGTCGCGAAGACGGTCGTAAGGCACCTGGGGCAGCAGGCTTGCAATTATGCCCAAGGGGTCGGGCAGCTTATTCTCGTTGTTGCAGCGTTCGAGGTAGAGGTGAAGGGCCATGAAGGTATGGAAGCGGAAGCCGTGGTCGGCAATGCGCCGGATAAAGGGATGAATTTCGGGGGCGGGCCGATGGTCGGCGACTTCGGTAGCCCAATGGAGGGAGAAGTCCTCGGCCAAGGGGAACAGCCTGACTATGGCCAGTTCGATGGCGAATTTGCGCTTCAGGGCGTCGACACGACGGCGAATTTGGGATAGCGAGTACAAGGTCTTTTCTCCTGGTATTTATTTTATCCACGAAGGGGCACGAAGAGGCACGAAGGGCTTTTCCACGAATGGGCACGAATATTCACTAATGGGGTTGGGTTTGGCCACGCCTGGCTTCTCCCTATGGGGGAGAGAGAAAATTGTTTTTCCCGGTCAGTTCCTTTTATTTCCTGTCATTTTATAGCTGACGGGTGGCGGTGGTGACGGCATTTTGACAGGGTGTTACCGTCAGAGCTTAGGGGATAACCCGAATGCGGATTCCAAGTCCTTCATGTCGGTAGCAATCCGCTCGGCTTCCCCGAACCGCCCAACAAGAGCGAGGGCATAACGGGCAGCGCGGAGACGCATGGCAAGATCGGGGGAATCCATGGCCTCGGAAAAAATGGCAACACAACGGGGAATGAGCGAGTGGATTTCCTGGCTTACCTGACAGGTAGCATCCTGCCGCACGCGAGCGACAAGCTCCTCAAAGGCAGGGTCGGCCCGCCAGCGACGAAGAGTTGACTCGCTGACGCCAGACCAGCGAGCGGCCTGAGCCAGGCTAGGGGCCAGAGCCACAACGGGCAGGGCGGCCTGCTGGCGAGGAGTGAGGCTGGCGAAGCCGGGGAGGTCCATGAGCTGATCGGAGCCTGGCGTGGCGGGAGCCGGCACGGGATTGCCGGAAGGATCCACCACTTGTCCGGAGTTGGAGGCCCGGACAAGGGGGGTTCTACGGGGGCTTGGGCTGAGTGGTTTGGGTTTTCTGGTTTTGGACGACACGAAACCTCCCTTGGCCTGGGCTACTTTGGGTACCTGATAGAAATTATGCTAGGGATGGGTTATCCAGAGTGGCAAGGGGCGGGTGTCAGTGGGGGCTAACGGTTTATCCACGAATGGGCACGAATTTTCACGAATGACGTGGAAGAGGCGCAGGAGGAGGGTTAGCCCACAAAGATATTTTCCCTATGGTAGGCCAAGAAGTCTGGGTCGGGAGCGAATTTCTCGGGCAAGCGTATGGGCTTACCATGGTAAGAAGCTACTGAGCCAGAAAAGAACAAGTCCTCAGGATAGGACGGCGACACCCTAACCGTCATATCATCGTTGATGGTCAATAGGCCTGAATCAAAGGCCCGGTCATGCAACGCAGAAAGTGACAGTCCGTTTCGGGGATTTACCCGGTTGACAGGATCGTGGCTCCAGGGGACTATGTGGCTGGCCACAAGTAACCGAGTAATGGACAGTCCGGTTATGCAGCAAGTCTGATTGTAAGCACTCAATACCGCAGCACGGAAGAAGGCCTGCCCGACACGGGCGGTGGTTGTAACCGTGCGATCCCAACCCGTCGGCGCTGGTTCCAATGGGCCATCAATCACATTGTCAGCAGGGGGCTCGTCGGACAAACCAATAGCGTCCAAGTTCTCCTTCAACTGTAGCGAGAAATTGTCCCAATCCTGGGACATTTCCTCCCACATTGCCCGGTCGGCGGAAGATGCACTCTTGAGCCCCACGCGGCCGGAAGAGACTATCAAGGGGTCCAGGCTAGCAATATTTGAGAGTTTCATTGCAAGGGCGGAGGGTGTTCTGCCAATCGCTGAGGCAAATCGAACAATCTCCGGGTTCCGGCTATGAAAGCTACCGAAATTAAGGCGGCAGCAGTAGATTTCAAAGGCGGCCAATAACTGTGGCCGTGTCCAGGGAGTTCGTGTAGTCATTGGCTTTCTTGTCAAAAAATTACTGTTGCTTCTGCTGCGGACACCTAAACCACCTGGAAATGCCTAATGTTAAGTCTCAATCGGAGTTTCGGACCTGACCCGGAGTTTGGAACAACGATGGGAGGTCAGTGGCATGGTGTAGAAAAGACCCTGGATTCCGGCCTGCGCAGGAATGACGGTTTAGGGCCCAATCAACCGGTACGATGGTCTTGCACAGTTGGGGGACCACAACATTCGACAGATTAAGAAAGGGTGAGGTATTACGCAATGGGAACTCATACTGTGTGGGTTGTTGGCCCGTCACCTTATAGCGTAGTTGAGGAGTATGACGAATGCAACGATATTCCCGCTTCTTTCCCGGGCTTAACTTTTGATTACATCGGGGATGTTGAGAACCCGGGCCCGCCTACTATTTTTTGACGCTTCTCAATGATGCTCATCCCTTTGCTATTGTCACCCCCAATGGGCAAATAGTGCGCACCCCGCATCCGGGCTCTGAGCAAGACCCCTCGGTCTCTGTGGGAAAGGAGAGTATGCTCGCATACTTGGAAAATCATCCGAACGAGGTCATAACTCCTATGAAGTGGCATAGCTGAGGCAAGAGTAGGAAGCTAATATGAAGTGGCATAGCTGAGGCAAGAGTAGGAAGCTAACCAAAATCCTGTGACAGCTTGAAGATGGTCCTGTCGGAATATCCGAAATCTCCCGCTCTTGTAGTTCTATAGCGCTGCCGTGATGGGATAGGGACTAACCGTCAATCCGGCGCAGGCCGGAATCCAGGAGCCGTTCCTTTAGCCAAGCTCCTGGGACAGGTCTTTCCATTGGGGGTTATTCCGCTCGATTAGTTTGAGCTTCCAGCCGCGCTTCCAGTTCTTGATTTGCTTTTCTCGGGTAATGGCACTCTCCATTGTCTCGTGGCCTTCGTACCAAACCAACGTGTGCGTATTGTAGCGGCTGCTGAAACCTTTGTTGATATTGTTTTTGTGCTGCCAGACGCGTCGAATAAGGTCAGAGGTCACGCCTGTGTAGATTGTGCCATTTCGTTGATTTGCCACTATGTAAACGCAAGGTAGCCGCATTGCAGTTCCCCTGGATTCCGGCCTGCGCCGGAATGACGGTTTATGGCCCAACTTGACGCTAAGTTTTGCACCCTTTACCCAAAGAATCCCCTAACCAACTCCACGAACCTTTCTGTTTGTTCTACTTCGGGGCGGTGGCCGCAGTTGGGGATGGAGGTATGGTAGAAGTGGGCAACGCATCAACCCGTCTCGAATCGGAAGTCGGACACGTTTAACTTGTGGGATCGTTTGGATAGATAGAGCATCTCAACGCCCACGACTTCTTTATCTTCGTTGAAGTCCAGGATTATGCCGGGGGATACTTCTTCCGTCTCAACTATTGAAGAGTCGTCGAGACGCAGGTACAACGCATCCGCTTCCTTATCTACGCTAAGTTGCATCGTCTTACTCTCCAAACCACTCCCTGACCAAATCCACGAACCGCTCTGTTTGTTCTACCTCGGGGCGGTGGCCGCAGTTGGGGATGATTTCGAGGCGGGAGTTGGGGATGCTTTGGTGGTAGAGCTGGGCGGCGCTGGGAGGGACTATGGGGTCCTGGTCGCCGCTGATTACCAGGGTGGGCAGGCGCTTGAGGCGGGGAAGCAGGTTCGGCAGGGCCGGGTAGTGCATGTAGGGACGCCAGGTGAGGCGG
>JAPPJA010000529.1 GCA_028874675.1 Chloroflexota bacterium | reverse complement strand
GTACCGGTCCCAACTACAGGAAATGAGAGTGGTCTGGATGCTTCCGCCCCGCTTGACCTCTTCCGGTTCGTAGTCGGAGACTGTATTGCCATCCTCGACCCTGCCAATCCGGTTGATAGCCTTGGTATTGAACAGCAAGGCCTCGCAAAGGGATGTCTTACCGGCGCCGCTGTGAGACAGCAGCGCCACATTCCTCAGATTACCTGCATCGATATTGGGCATAGCCTTTGTCCCCCTTAACTTATTACTGCAGCTAGTTAGGACGATTTTATATAAACTTGGCGACTTTTCGCAACCTTGCGGACTTAACGGGCTGAATCTCTACGCGTTACCCCAGAAAATGATCAGGGCAGCCACAAGGACTGCCCTTACGATCATTCAGTGGCGCCGGCCAGTTGATGCGACGGCACAGCCTCACATCCGCCGGTGCTGTTAAGCCAGGCTGCCCATGGGGTCCCAGGGAGGCAGCACCACCGGTTCCAGGTCCAGGGCCCGCTGAAGCTCTTCGGGAAGGTAGTTCCTTGGAGCGGAGATTTCAAACATATACTCGGCGAACCAGGAGTCGTTCATCAGGAAGAATCCCTTGTCTCCCACCTTGTCGTCCCAGCTGTTTTCCACCCGCCAGCGACGGGGTTTGCCGTCCACCACGTCCACTCCGGTAAACAGCATGGCATGCGTCATAGCGGTCTGGTGGAACTCCAGTCGTTCGGCCTTGTCCATACCGAACTCGGCGCCATAGACGCTGCCGTAGTCGAACAGGTCAGCGTCCCACAGACCCTTGTCCCGGTGCATCTGCTTGCCGGTATCGCAGCCCATCCAGACGGGTTTGCCGTCCTGCAGCATGTGCATGGCAATGTCCTTCATCAGGTCAATGTCCACGTTCAGGTACTTGATGCGGGTACCGTCCACTACGTTGCCCAGATACTGAACCGTGTAGGTGCGCCCCGGCGGATTTCCCTGGCGGGGATCGTGGACCAGGCACACGTACTCCTCCATGGGAGTAGTGATGTACTTTTCGGCGAACTCCAGGGGCGTCATTGTCCCGTCGCGATGGAACTCGCCGTCTTTGTCCTTCCATTGCCAGTCAAAGTCCGCCGGTGGATTGCCCAGGTGAATGGAAAGGATCTGGTAGATGGCCTGCAGGGATTCCTGCTTGGCGGCGCGCATGGCGTCCAGGCCGCCTTCTTCGGCGTAGATGCGCCGGATGTTTCGCGCGCCCTGGCGAACCTGGTAGTTCAGCCCGGAGTTCATCCGCATGGAATTGCCCGAACTCTCCGTTTCGGGCATTACAGTCTTGGGCACAACGCCATGCTTGCGGACCAGGCTCACGAACATGTCCCATTGCCCGCCGTCGCCCAGGGGTTGATGCAGCAGCCAGGCCACCACACGGTCGTCTATGGGGCGGTCCGCCGTTTCGATCACGGCTTCCAGGATGTAGTTGGCCCGCTCCATTTTGTCCCAGAACATTACGTAGCTCTGGCTAAACTCAAACTCCTTCACGTTGAGCAAGTTCCTGGTCTCCGACCGGAACAGGTTCAGCCCCGCGAACATCCAGCAGCGGCCGGACCTGGCCTGGTTGGTCACGCCCCATTCATCCAGGACAGTTGAAAAGCTGTGGGTGGCTCCGGCCACTATGTTCCGGTCCAGTGCCACTTCATTTACGTCGCGCTGAGTGACAACGTTCTGCATCAACTGATGATTGGGCTGAGACCGGAAAGCGTCGTCGAACCCGGAAAGGGTTTCGGCATCCAGGGCGCCTGGGTTGGCTTGAGTTGTCATCGCAATATCTCCTGTGAATTTATTTTGATACTTAGTCGCTCTTCCGGGAAGGCCACGGCTTGGCCATTCTCCGGAGATTCACTTGGCTAAATATGCGCTGGGGAAGTCGAGGCCAGGCTGCGTATTTCGCCCGCCACCTCGGCAACAGCCCGTTCGATTTCGTCTCGGGTGGTGAATCGTCCCGTGGAAAAGCGGAGAGTCCCCATAGCGTAGTCTGTGGGAACTCCCATTGCCGCAAGGACATGGGACACCTCTACGCGGTCGCTGTGGCAGGCGGCGCCGGCAGATGCGGCAACCGTAGGCAGGGACGACAATACCCGGTCCGCTTCCACTCCCTTAAAGCTGATGCTGGATGTATTGGGCAATCGCTCCTCGGGGTGCCCGTTGATTCGTAGGGCTGGCGCGGCTTCCATCAGGCCACTCTCCAGGCGGTCCCGCATTTCCCGCATGTGGCTGGCGTAGCGCGACAGGTTTTCCTCGATCAACTGGCAGGCAACCCCCAATCCTACCATCTCGATGACATTTTCGGTACCGGCTCTCCGGTTTTGCTCGTGGCTGGCGCCATGCATGAATTTCTCGAGTACCACTCCGGGCCTGATGTACAGGGCCCCTATTCCCTTGGGTGCGTATAGTTTGTGGCCGGCAACCGAAAGCAAGTCCACGTCGAGGTCCCCAATTTTCACGGGAATCTTGCCGACTGACTGGGCGCAGTCCGTATGTACCAAAGCCCCCCGACGGTGCGAGGCCTCGGCGATTTCGGCGATGGGCTGAATGGAGCCTACTTCGTTATTCGCATGCATAATGGTGACCAGGATTGTTTCGCCGGTCAGTGCCCTCTCCAGCTGCCCAACATCCACCAGGCCGGTTTCATCGACGGGCAGGTAGGTCACACGAAAGCCCAGGCCTTCCAGGTAACGGCATACCTCGGTAACCGCGGGGTGCTCAATGCTGGAGGTAATGATGTGGTTGCCGCGATTGCGGTGGGCAAAGGCCACGCCCTTTATCGCGTGATTGTTAGCCTCGGTCCCGCCGCTGGTAAAGATCAGGTCCTCGGCCCCGCAACCCAGCAGGTCTGCAACCTGGCCGCGCGCGGCGTCAACTCCCTTTCGCGCCTCCAGCCCAAAGGAATGGCCGCTGGAGGGATTGCCGTACAAACCATGCACATAGGGGAGCATGGCTTCGGCTACCTGAGGGTCAATGGGAGTAGTAGCGTTATAGTCCAGGTAGATGGCGCTCATTCAACTGGTTCCTGTGAAGCAAGAAATGAGGATGCCGGCCTATTATAGCCCAGCGGCAAGCTGCCGGCCAAAGTTCGCCGGTTTGGTGTAACCCTTCAGGTGCAGGCGGACCTGGCCATCACTTCAAAGTAGCCAAACCATCAGCAGGACATGGAAGCCAGGGCGCTTCGCTGAAACTCCTTCGCCCTTGGGAGGTGAGACGAAAGTCAGATCAGTTCAACCACCTCATCCCGCTAGAGCCTTCCGTCAATCACCACGTCAAGCACGGCTGGCCTGCCCGAGTCCAGCGCCTTCCGGATCTCGGGTCCAATCTCTTCAGGGTCGGTGATAGTTCTGCCGTAAACGCCAATGGCCTCCGCAATACCGGCAATATTCAGGGGCAGCGGAAAGTCCATTCCCACATAGCCCTCAAATCCCTCTTCGACCGTTCTCCCCAGGATTTCCCTCTGGTGAACGTTCATATTGAGCTTGAGGATACGATAAGAGCGGTTGTTGCAGACGAGGTAAACTGTGGGGATCCCATAGTTTGCCGCCGTCCACAACGCCTGCACAGTCATCATGGCGCTGCCGTCGCCGGTCACCGCCAGAACCGGACGGGCAGGGTTCGCCAGCTTTACCCCCAGGCCCGCGCCCATACCCCAGCCGATGGCGCCGATCCTTTCCCCGTAGATGCTGTCGGCTTCGTTGAATTTAACCGCCCCGTGCAGGGCATCCTTGGAACTGAGCGAGTCATCAACCACTATTGCGTTTGAGGGGAGGGCTGCCCCGAGTTCGTGCATCATCCGCTCCGGGGACATGGGTCGCGCGCCCCAGGATTTCCGAAGACTCTCCTCCCAGCCGGCCTGGTTCAGCGCCTTGATATTCTGGACAGCCCTTCGTCGTTCAGCCGCCCGGTTATTTCCCGCCGTGTCCATTTGCCCGGCCAGCGCGTCTTCCAGCATTTCCAGCCCGGCCCTGGGGTCACCAAAAAGGGCCAGGTCGGTGGGTTCAATCCGGCCAATGTCTCGCAATGACGAGTCCAGGTGAATCAGCTTTGTACCTGGGCTCAGGCTGGGGCCCGAAACGTAGAAAAACCCCGAGAATACGTTCGCGCCCACCGCCAGGATGACGTCTGCATCGGCCAGCAGTTCCCGTCCTGCGGGAAGCGTGGGGTTGATCCGTCCCAGAAACTGGCCGTGTCCTGAAGAAAAGTTCGCCCTGGCTATGGAGGTGGCATATACCCTCGCACCCAGCTTTTCGGCCACCCTTACTGCCGCGTCCATCCCTTCTGCCTGGGCCAGGCGGTCGCCCACCAGCATCACCGGACAGGCAGACCCGGCCAGCATAACCGCCGCTTCCTCCACCGTGCTTGCGTTGGGGGTCGGCGCCCCGATCCTTGCCGCGGACGGTGCAATGGTCACCTCCGCGTCGCCATCCAGGGCGTTGGCCGCAAAACCCACGAAGACCGGGCCGGTGGGAGGACTCTTTGCCTCCTGGAACGCCCGGCGCACAACCCCGGGCACTTGTTCAGGGTGGGTGACCTCCGCGCTCCACTTGGTGAATTGACGGACCATTTCAACCAGGTCGGAGCGGCCTTCAGCCAGCTTGCGGATGTCCTTGTTGCCGGCGGTAAGCACCAGCGGGGCCCCGCCGTCCATGGCGTGATGCAGCAGGCTGATGCCGTTAGCCAGGCCAGTCTCAATGTGGAGGCTGACCACCGCAGGCCGCCTGCCTGAAACGGCGTAGCCGTCGGCCATGCCCATGGCAACCCCTTCCTGGGTGGCCAGGAGGTAGCGCAGGTCGGGGTACTCGGGGAGCAGGGCCATGATAGCGCTTTCGCTGGTGCCGGGGTTTCCGAAGATGGTATCCACCCCTTCAGCCCTCAACATTTCCAGGAAGGCGCGGGCGCCGGTCATTACTGGCATCGTATGGAACCTCCTCCAGCCGAAGGGAAGAACGACGGCAGCTACAGTCCTGCGTTGGCCAGGAAGGCCCGCAGCAATTCAGCCATCTGGGTCTCGTGAACGGGGGCGAACCTGGCGAACTCCCTCAGGTTGCGCGCGGCCTCCTCCTGCGGATCAAAGCGATCGCCCATCAGGAGATAGTCGCCGTAAAGTTCCCGGTTCCAGACCTCCAGTTCCTCGTAGGTAAGCTGGGGCTCGAACTGGAAACCGTAGGACTTTCCGATGCGGTACGCCATGCTTATCCTGCGAAAGCCGCCGTCCCGCAAGAGGATATCCCCTTCGGCCAGCGCGGCGCCGCCCGGGGGAACGGAGAAACACTCACCGTGTAGCGTGGGAACCAGGGGCGCCCGGATATTCACGAATACGGGGTCCAGGTCCCCTGCCTCGGTAACCGACAGCTTTCGAAGGCC
>JAPPJA010000085.1 GCA_028874675.1 Chloroflexota bacterium | reverse complement strand
CTCTTACTCCTACTATATGCAGTCGGAGGACGCCGAGGAGTTCCGGAGCATCATAGAGCGGGCCGACCAGATGGAGGCGGAGGACCGGGCCCTGGAATTGATGGAGGTCCGCTTCCCCATAGCCCAGATGTTCAGCGCCGCGTCGTATTTGGACAAGCACGGCCCGGCCGAGCGGTACAACCTGGTGGCCCTGTCGCCCAGGATTTCGGCGCCCATGCTGGTTATGGGCGGCGAGCAGGAGACCCACACGCGGCTGAAAGACTGCCCCCAGGATATGGTGACGGCAGCAGTCAACAGCCCCCGCGCCGAGTACGTAATCATCCCCGGCGGGAACCACTCCCTCCTGAACAGCATGGACCAGGCCTCGGCCACGGTGCTGGACTGGCTGGCATCGCTGGCGCCAGTCTCCGCGGGGGTTTAGGCGCGCAAAGTACCATTGGCCCACGCATGAACACTGTCATTTACCGATGGGGAGCCAGTGGAGCAGGACGGGTGTGGGATTATACCCAGTGCCCGCAACCAAGTGTCCGCAACCATAGGAAAACCTGCGGAAGGGAATTGGATCTGAAGGCTCCCCAGGACCCCGCTTTTCCTGGCGTGCCTCAAATTCTTAGCTGGCTGGTGAACTGACTTGGCAAGAACCGATGACCGTGATGTCGCCGCTGTGACCTTCACCCCCATCGGTGTGGTGGAGAGCGAGTTCGGCGGCTACGCCCCCTCGGATGAGATGCGAAAGCGGCCTTCCCGCATTGTCCTGAGGCCCGAGATGGCCCCGGGACTGATGGGGCTGGAGAGGGAAACACACATCCTGGTCCTGTTCAACCTGCACCGGGCCACCGAGTATGAGCTGCAGCTGCACCCCGGCCACAATCCCGCCAATCCCATACGGGGCGTGTTCGCCACCCGCAGCCAGTACCGGCCCAACGCCATCGCGGCGACGGTAGCCGAAATAGTGTCGGTAGAGGATAATGTAATTGCCGTTACGGGCCTGGACGCCCAGGACGGTTCGCCGGTACTGGACATCAAGCCCTACCACCCCCGCTTTGACCAGGCGGAGCAGAGCGGATAGGCGGTCCGAGGGCCGGCCAAAACGCAAATTTGGCAGACTGTTGCAGCAAACGGTATAGACTTTGGTCCAGGGCAGGTATTATTATCCTGCAAAGTGAAGATTAAGGATATGGAACATGGGGTAGAGGTAAAGGAGGCCAACGTCCTCCTTGACAAGGTTTCCCGATATCTGCCCAGGGAAGCGGTAGAACAGGTAGAACGCGCCTACCTGTATGCCGAGGACTGCCACGACGGGCAGATGCGCAAGTCCGGTGAACCCTACATCATTCACCCTCTGCAGGCTGCGTCTTTTCTGGCCGACCTGAATCTGGACTGCGATACCATCTGCGCCGCCCTCCTTCATGACGTAATGGAGGACTGCGGGGTTACCTACGAGGATATCAGCAAGTCCTTCGACCCCGAGGTCGCCAAGCTGGTGGACGGGGTTACCAAGCTGACCCGCATGGATTACCGCATGCCCGGGTCGGACGCCGCATCCCTGTACCCCTCGGATGACCCCGACAAGCTTTATGCGGAAAGCCTGCGCAAAATGCTGGTGGCCATGGCGGAAGACATCCGCGTGGTGCTCATCAAGCTGGCCGACCGCCTCCACAACATGAAAACCCTGGACGCGCTCCCCACCGCCAAGCGCAAGACCATCGCCCAGGAGACCCTGGACATTTACTCGCCATTGGCCCACCGCCTGGGCATCTGGGAGATCAAGTGGCAGCTGGACGATCTGGCATTCCGCCACTTGAACGAGGACCGGTACCGGGAAATCTCGAAAATGCTGGCCGTCCGGCGGGCTGAACGGGAAGAGTACGTGGAGCAGGTATGCCAGCGGCTCCGCGAGGTACTGGGCAAGTCGGACCTGCAGGCCGAGGTTTACGGCCGGCCCAAGGGCATCTACAGCATCTACAACAAGATGCAGAAGTACGCCGCCCAGGGCAATGAGCTTCGGGACATTCTGGACCTGTACGCCCTGCGGGTTATCGTGGAATCTGAAAGCGACTGCTACCGGGCCCTGGGACTGATTCACCAGGTCTGGACTCCCATTCCCGGGCAGTTCGACGACTACGTGGCCACTCCCAAAGAGAATATGTACCAGGCCCTTCACACCACCGTTATCTGCCAGGGAGGGCAACCCCTGGAAGTGCAGATCAAGACCACTGAAATGCACCATGTGGCCGAGTACGGCGTGGCGGCCCACTGGCGGTACAAGGAAGGCCGGGCCAGGGACCTGAAATTCGAAGAGAAAATGACCTGGATGCGCCAGCTGCTGGAGTGGCAGCGGGAAGCGGCGGAAACCGAGGACTTCATCGAGTCGGTGAAGCAGGACATCTTCCGGGACCAGGTGTTTGTCTATACGCCCAAGGGAGACATAGTGGAGTTGGCCGCCGGTTCCACGCCGGTGGACTTCGCCTACAAGATTCACACGGAACTGGGCCACCACTGCATGGGCGGCAAGGTCAACGGTCGCCTGGTGGGCCTGGATACGCCGCTGCAGAACGGCGACACCGTTGAAATCATGACCACCAAGTCCAATCGGGGCCCCAGTCCCGACTGGCTCAACCCCAACCTGGGGTACGTCAAATCGGCCAGCGCGCGCCAGAAGGTGCGCCAGTGGTTTAACCATCAGGCCCGGGGCAGCAACATCGAGCGGGGCAGGGACAAACTGCGCAAGGAAATGCGTCGGCTGAACCTCAACCTGGACGATGCGGAAATCCTCAGCCTGGTCCGGTTCGAGACCATGGACGACCTGCTGGTAAACCTGGGTTCCGGCGGATTAACCGAGGGACAACTGGCCCACCGGCTCTCCCAGGCCGTGCGCCCGGAGCCAGAGTTTCCCCAGCCGCGGCCGAATCTGCCCTTGTCCAGTCCCAGTTCGGGCATCTCGGTACTGGGCGTGGGCGACCTGCTGACGCGCATGGCCCAGTGCTGCAATCCCATCCCCGGCGACGAAATCTCCGGTTTTGTAACCCGCGCCCGGGGCGTTACGGTGCACAAGCACGACTGCAAGAGCCTGCTGAACGAGGATGAACCCGAGCGCATCGTTCCCGTATCGTGGGGTGAGGCCAAGGAGCTTTATCCGGTACGGGTCTGCATCGAGGCCTACGACCGCGTGGGTCTGCTGCGGGACGTTACGGTAAGGGTGTCCGAGGAACGGGTGAACATCGCTTCGGTGGTTACGCAGGAGCGGTCGGACGGCACGGTGATAATGGAATTGACGCTCCACACCACGGGAATGGAGCAGCTGGGCAAGCTGTTCGCCAAGCTGGAAGGGGTCAAGAG
This sequence comes from Chloroflexota bacterium, assembly GCA_028874675.1. Taxonomy (GTDB): domain Bacteria; phylum Chloroflexota; class Dehalococcoidia; order Lucifugimonadales; family UBA3495; genus Bin22. Next base: position 2,113 of record JAPPJA010000085.1, on the reverse strand, counting down.
CGTAACCTCAGTAACCCGGGCCAGCAGCCCCATACCGGCGCAGGTTTAGGGACATCCACGGGGCTGGGTCTCAGCCCATCATTTCAAAGCAGTCGAGCCACTACCCTACAGTGAAAGACAGCTGTCCCGCTGGAGCTTACCGGCAAGAGGTATAACCGCAGGGTGTCCCCTGCTTTCCCTGCATCGAGAATCGGCTACGCTGCCGGCATTCACGCGCAGAGGTCCCGCAGTATCCCGTCCGCCCCCTCGCAAATCTCCCTTACCACTTCTGCCGCCGGACGAATGGCGTTGACGTGGCCGGCCCCCTGACCCATATAGACTGAAGAGACTTCCGGGTCCTGGCGCGCGCGGCCGGCGGCGACGTCGGAGGCCAGTTCCTCCCGCTGGGCAAGGATTTCCGCGTCCCTGCCGTCCCATTCCCTTACCAGGCGGTTGGTGTACACCCGGCCGGCAATGCCTTCCGGCCAGGGGCGGGTTCCCAGCAGGTCGTAGAGACGGGTAAACGTGGTGTCCTGCCCATCGGACAACACAATGCGCTCCTTGAAGGAGTCCGGCACCTCCACGGCCTCGGGCGTGGGCAGCAGCGCGGTACCCAGGGATGCTCCCTGGGCGCCGGCGGCCAGTACCGCCGCCAGGGCCCGGCCGGTGGTAATTCCCCCGGCGGCCAGCACGGGGACGTCGGGGTAGCGTTCCACCAGGTCCACCAGCAGGGGAAGCAGGTTCATGCTTCCGGTGTGCCCCCCGGCCTCATTGCCCTGGGCCAGCAGCACATCTGCGCCGGCGTCCACGGCCATCTTCGCCAGATCCAGGGACTGCACCTGGCAGATGGTGATAGCGCCGGCGGACCTGGCCCGGCCCAGCCAGGGCTGCGGGTCGGTGAAGGAAAAGATCACCACCGGAACTTCTTCCTCCAGGGCGATTTCAAAGTTGGTGGGGTCCAGTCCCATCAGCTGGGTAATGAAGCCAACGCCGAAGGGCCCGTCAGTTTCCGAGCGAATGCCGGCCAGTTGCTCCCGGAACCAGTCGGGGCCCAGGTCGTTGGTGCCGCCGAAAGTGCCCAGGCCGCCGGCCTTCGAAACGGCGGAGGCCAGTCCGCCAACCCTGTGGTTGGTCATTGGGGCGGACATTAAGGGGTTTGAGAGGTTCAGGAGTTCGGTAAACCGGGTTTTGGGCATGGAGAATCACCTGTTGAATGATAGCTGGTCCGGAACTCTGCTTGAGGGGCCACATCCGGGCGCCTCCTGCGAGAGGCCCAGGACTAACGGATGGTGGAGGCCTGCACGCCCGGCGGAAACGGGTCAACCCACTTTTCCGGACCGCGCGCCTGAAGAGGAAGGCGCATTTCAGGCCTCTTCGCCGTCGATGTCGACGCCGCCCAGGCCCTCTTCCTTGAAGAGCTGGGCCTTGCGGGCGTAGCTTTCGGCAGTGCGGCGAATCATGGCGTGGTGGCGCTCGTTGGTGGGCGCCTCCCGCGCCGAGGCTGGTACACCAAGGACAAAGGAGTTGGGGCCAAACTCCTGACGCTCCAGCACCACCGACCCGCTGGCGATGACGGAGTTTTCGCCCAGGATTACGCCGTCGTTCAGGGTTGCGCCATTTCCGATGAGGCAGTGGGTCTTGATGTGCTTGGCGTGGCTGATGACCCCGTGGCCCAGGGTAACGTAGTCCTCGTAAGTGGCGTCGCTGTCGGCGTGGAGAACGCAGTTGTCCTGGATGTTTACGTGCTCGCCGATTGTAATCTTGATGGTGTCGGCCCGGATCACGGTGCCCGGCCAGACGCTGGAGTAGGCGCCGATTTCCACGTCGCCCACAACGTAGGCTGCCTCGCTGACCCAGGCGGTGGGGTGAATCCTGGGGGTCATTCCCCGGTAGCTGCGGATCATTGTTGTCTCCTGTTTATCCACGTACTTACACGAACGTTCACTAATGTATGGCAATTCTGCGGGAAGGGCGCTTGTTTCGGGATGGGTTCATAAAACAGCAAGCCACCCGGCCGACTGAAATCAATGCAACTGGTTAGGGGTTGTCGTCAAATTGAAAATTGAAGCTTCTCAGCCAACCTTTTCGTCGTTCCCGCGAAGGCGGGAACCTCGCCGGCTGTAGTCAAGATTCC
>JAPPJA010000111.1 GCA_028874675.1 Chloroflexota bacterium | reverse complement strand
CTCTTCAATGGCGCCACCGTTGCCCGGCAGGAAGGGCAGGGGGGAAATCAATCTCGTAACCAGCCCATTTGTTACCAGGTTGTTGATGGCTGGCAGGTGTGCCGCTGTGCCTTCAGGTAAGGGACCATCCCTGTAGATGACGGTCAGCTCTTTGCTGCCAACTGCAACCAATGCGTCCAGCAAGCCCCAGGGAATACCGTAACCGGCGAACCCTGAAACCAGGATCGTGGAACCGTCCTGAACGTCGGCCATAGCCGCCTTTGCCGACGAGTAAACCTTTCCCTGGGCCAATGTATATCTCCCTACGATATTGTGGGCAATTCTACCAGCATTCCGGTGGAGGGTGAAGATGTCCTCCCTGCCAAAAGAGAGGAGCGCCCCGCGGGTTGGGGGGGGGGGCGTGTGTGTGCGGTTTTCCAGCCCAGAAGCCGGAACGCTGCCGGGTGGGGACTAGTAGTCCATCGGCGGCATTGCGGGAGCGGCGGCAGCCGGCTCCGGGATTTCGGTAATCATGGACTCGGTGGTCAGCACCATGGCGGCTACGCTGGCAGCGTTCTGCAGGGCATACCGGGTGACCTTGACCGGGTCAACGATACCGCGCTCCATCATGGGGCCGAACTCGCCGATGTCGGCGTCGTAACCGAAGTCGTCGGCCTGCTGCTTCACCTGGTTGAGGACGACGGCGCCTTCGGAACCGGCATTCTCCACGATGAGCTTCAGGGGCTGTTCGAGCGAGCGGCGGATGATGTTCACGCCGATCTCTTCGTCATCGCTGAGGCCACTGAGACCGTCGAGGGCCCGCTGGGCGCGGACCAGGGCTACTCCGCCACCGGGGACGATGCCTTCTTCCACGGCGGAGCGAGTGGCGGACAGCGCGTCTTCGACGCGAGCCTTGCGCTCCTTGAGCTCGATCTCGGTGGCAGCGCCGACCTTGATCACCGCGACGCCGCCGGACAGCTTGGCCAGGCGTTCCTGCAGCTTTTCGCGGTCGAATTCGGAAGTGGTTTCCTCAATCTGGGTCTTGATCTGGTTGATGCGCGCCTGGATGGCTTCCTCGGAACCGCGACCCTCCACGATGGTGGTCTCGTCCTTGGTGGAGCTTACCCTGCGGGCCTGGCCGAAGTCCTCGACAACAGCGGAGTCAAGCTTGCGGCCGGTTTCTTCGCTGACGACGGTGCCGCCAGTCAAAATGGCGATGTCTTCGAGCATGGCCTTGCGGCGGTCGCCGAAGCCGGGGGCCTTGACGGCCAGAATGTTCAGAGTACCGCGCAGTTTGTTGACCACCAGGGTGGCCAGGGCTTCGCCGTCCACGTCTTCGCCGATCACAACCACGTTCTTCTTGCCGATCTGGAGCAGCTTTTCCAGGGCGGGAAGCAGGTCAGCGACAGCGGAGACCTTCTTGTCGGTAATAATGAGGGAGGCGTCTTCAATTACCGATTCCATGCGGTCGGAGTTGGTAATGAAGTAAGGGGAAATGTAGCCACGGTCAACCTGCATTCCCTCTACGTACTCGATCTCGTCGGAAAGTCCCTTGGACTCCTCAACGGTGATGACGCCGTCCTTGCCGACCTTTTCCATGGCTTCAGCGATGGTCTCGCCGATGGCGTCTTCGTGAGCGGACAGGCTGGCTACCTGGCCGATGCGGTCGCGGGTCTCCACGGGCTGGGCCATGCCGCGCAGTTCCTCTACGACGGAGGATACGGCCTGCTCAATGCCCCGCTTTATGGCCATGGGGTTGGCGCCGGCCGTAACGTTCTTGAAGCCTTCGTTGATGAGGCTCTGGGCCAGCACAATGGAAGTGGTGGTGCCGTCGCCGGCGGCGTCGTTGGTCTTGGTGGCAGCTTCTTTCAGGAGCTGAGCGCCCATGTTCTCAAAGGCGTCGGGAAGCTCAATTTCCTTGGCGATGGTAACGCCATCGCTGCAGACCAGGGGGGGGCCAAACTTCTTGTCCAGGACTACGTTGCGTCCCTTGGGACCCAAGGTAACCTTGACGGACTCGGCCAGGGTGTCTATACCTACTCGAAGCGTCTTGCGAGCTTCTTCGGAGTAAGCCATTTTCTTTGCGGGCATCCTAAACCTCCTGTGATGAATTTAGCTACAGTGATTTGTCGTTCGGAGAATTTCTCCGTACTTTGCCTTCCAGCATTTAAATAGCGCCATCGGGCAAGAAGATAGCGACGAACTTCGACTAGGAAACCTTGGCGAGAACGTCGCTTTCGCGCATGATCAGATACTCGTCGTCGCCGTCCTTGTACTCGGTGCCAGCGAACTTGGAGTAGATTACACGGTCACCCACGCTAAGTTCCATGGGAATGCGATTGCCTTCGTCGGTGGCCCGGCCCGGGCCCACGGCTACGACTTCGCCTTCCTGGGGCTTTTCCTTGGCCGTGTCGGGCAGGAAAATCCCACCGCGGGTGGTCTGCTCTTGTTCAATGGGTTTGATAATTATCCGCTCCCCTAGTGGAGCAAAATTAGCCATGGTGATTACTCTTTCCTCCTTTCCGATTTCAACGTGTGTTTACACTATTTAGCAGTCTCGCCGTGAGACTGCTAATTCATCCTAATGAAGGCGTTACCACTTGTCAAGATATTATCCGCCACTTAGTATTTAGCCATTGCATTTAGCCGTCCCAGTGAAGGATTTCGCCATTCTTTATCGCCACATAGCGCTGGAATTCAAGCCCACCGAGAATGGGCGTCGCGCCACCCTGCGCCTGGCCCGCCCCGACAACAAGAACCTTATTGACCATGATATGGCGGAAGAGATCAGGGACGCCTGTCGGGTCATAGGACAGGATAATGCCTGCCGGCTGGTGACTGTAACCGGTTCGGGAAGCTCATTTTCGGTGGGTCGGGCAACGCCGGATGTCGCGGAAGGGGATGTTTCCGGACGCATTGCTTTGCTGCGGATCGCGGACTGCCTGTCGGCGCTGCCAGTCCCCGTGGTTGTGGTATTGAATGGAGACGCCATCGGTCACGGGCTGGAACTGGCCCTGGCCGGAGACCTGAGAATAGCGTCGGAATCCGCCGGATTCGCGCTTTGGGAGCCGGGACAGGCAACCGTTCCCTGGGACGGAGGCACCCAGCGCTTGCCCAGGCTGGTCGGGCCGGCATGGGCGCTGGATATGGCGCTCACCGGACGGAAGGTGGGCGCCCGGGAGGCCCTGGCCCTTGGGCTGGTCAACCGGGTGGTTGCCGGGGACGAACTGGAAACGGCATCAATGGAGTTGGCGGAACAGATTATGGCAACGGCGCCTGTTGCCGCCCGATTTGCAAAGGAAACCGTTAACAAGGGGATGGACCTCACGCTGGACCAGGGTTTGCGCCTGGAAGCCGATCTGAGTGTTATCCTGCACAGCACGTCGGACCGCGCCGAGGGGATAGCATCCTTTAAGGAAAGGCGTTCGCCCCGTTACACCGGCGCCTGACTCTAGAACAGAGAGGAAACACGCTCTTGAAAGTCAAAATGGACCTTCACACCCATATCTGGGAAGCGTTCAACTTTCAGCCTCCATCGCTTTCCATTGCCGAAAAGGTCATAGCCCGTATCAAGGAAAGCGGCATTGACGGCATCGCAATAACCGACCACCACAACTGGGAATGGGGAGTGGAATTGGGAGAGCTAATTGAAGAGAACTTCCCCGGTGAGGTGATCATAATTCCTGGCTGGGAAGTTGAGGTCCGCCCGCCCAGCAACCCTTTCGCCGAATATCAGGTCAGCGAACTGCTGCTGCCTGAGGGCGGGGTCTTCCGCATTTACTGTCACCCGGGGTATTACTCTCCAAATATCGTAATCGAAGAAAACGTCCACGCCATTGAGATAGACAACTATGGCCACAACTGGCATATCCGGAAGCAGCTGGTGCGGGAAGTCGCCGACGCCCACTCCTTGATGACGCTGGAGGTGAGCGACGCTCATGTCCTCGAAAACGTGGGCGTTCGGTACTCGGAAGTAGAACTGGAAGAACTGTACCGGCGCGCCATGCCGCGAGACCTGTGGCAGGGCTGACACCCATGCCGGGTTTCCCGACTCTCATCTTCGAGAAGGCGGGCGAGGTGGCCCACATTTCCCTGGACCGGCCCGGGGCCCTCAACTCCTACAATATGCAGATGCGGGATGACTTCAGCGAGGCCTTGAGCGCCATTCAATACGACGACGAGGTCCGAGCCCTTATAATATCGGGCCAGGGCCGCGCCTTTTGCGCCGGGGCCGACCTGACGGAGTTCGGGACTGCGCCTTCGCAGGTTGAGGCGCGCCAGGTACGCTGGCAACGGGACGTATGGGGCCAACTGAATGGGCTCAGGATCCCTTCCATTGCGGCCATTCACGGTTACTGCATGGGGTCTGGCATGGAAATTGCGCTGCTCTGCGACCTGCGCATTGCCACCCACGATGCAGTGTTCGCCATGCCGGAGGTTAAACTGGGTATGATTCCGGCCGCCGGGGGAAGCCAGACCTTGCCCCGGAATTGCGGTGCATCGGCGGCCCTGGACTTGCTGTTGACCGGCCGGCGGTTTGGAGCGGAAGAGGCGCTGGCAATGGGACTGGTAACCCGAACGGTGGCGGAGGATGAGCTGGAATCTGCCGCGTGGAGCCTGGCTGAGGATTTCTGCGCGTTGCCGTGGCCCGCTTCAGGACTGGTGAAGCAGGCCATCCGCGACGGAATGGACCTGAGCCTGGAAGACGGATTGGCGCTGGAACAAAGGCTGGCGCAGGTGGCGTACGGAGCCTAGACCTCAGGCATAGGCAAACTGCGATGCCAACTGACCCTGCCCAGAAGGGTCAGCCCTTTCCATTGAGCCTCTTGGGCTGACGAAACAACGGTGACTGAATGAATACTTCCGAGTTTCTATTGATATCGGGAGCGATTGTGCCCGACCGGCCTGCCCTCCTGTTCGAAGGAGAGCAATTCACCTTCAGCGAAGTCCAGGAACGGGTAAATCGCCTGGCCAATGCCCTGGCCGACCTGGGAGTGGCATCCGGCGACCGGGTGGCCACCATGCAGGTGAACACCAACCGGAACGTGGAGCTCTATTTTGCCACGGCCCTGCTCGATGCCATCTATGTGCCCCTGAATTTCCGCGCAAAGGCTGAAGAACTGGCGCAGATGCTGGAAATTGCCGGGCCCAAGGTCCTGTTCATTGGAGAACGATACCTGCCGCTGATCGAGGGGCTGGACTGGCTGTCGCCGCAGCAGGTTGTGACCATGGACTGCCCGCCGGGACCCGGCCAACATTCCTACGAGGAAATGCTGGAGGCGCCACCGGATGAGCTGCACTTCCCGGAAGGAGACGAAGACGACACCACCGTTATTATGTTTACCTCCGGGACAACCAGCATTCCCAAAGGGGTGCAGTTGACCCACGACAGTTTTGCTTCATACCTGTTGTCCACCGTGGAGCCCGCAGACCCGGAGGTTGAGGAGACCAACCTGCTGACCGTGCCTCTTTACCACAT
>JAPPJA010000297.1 GCA_028874675.1 Chloroflexota bacterium | reverse complement strand
GCATCTCGACAATGCAGCTCCGATGAAACCACGCGGTCTGGATTGACAAGCTTACCGCGAACGGGTTCCGTGACAGAGAGCGGGCCGGAAGCAAACGACTGCTTCGCGAGTCCCCGGGCGGGCTGAGGTTGAAGGGGCTGGCGAAGCCAACGTTGGCGCACTGAGCTGATTTCTCAGGCAAGGCTGCCGATGAACTCCCGCCATGCCGCGACGCACTTTTCCGGTTCCGAGTGCTGCACGTAGCCCGTGGCGTTGGGAATCGCCACCAACCGGCAGTTGGGCATCAGCGCTGCCATGCCCGAGGCGCGGTCCGGGGTATTGGTGTCGCTCTGTTCCGCCACCAGGGCCAGGGCCGGTGTGCCTACCTGGGGCAGGATGGGCGACAGGTCCTGGTGGGCCAGGTAGGCCAGGGTTTCCATCACCACCCGGGGAGTTGTCGCCATCATCTGCTCGGCGTACCACTGATTATGGGCCATGGTGGAGGGGTCGGGAGTTATGCGCCGGTCGGCCGACCGGCGCACCCACTCCTCGATGCCATGGTCCCTGATGAGGTTGTAGTTTTCCAGGTATTGGGGCGCGCCCACAAACTTGTAAGGCGAGGTGCAGGTGGTGACGGTGTGGAGGCGCTCGGGATGCTCGTAAGCAAACTGCAGGGCGACAGTGCCTCCCACGGTTTCGCCGACCAGGTGGACCCGGTCCAGTTCCAGGTGGTCCAGCAGGCCCAGCAGGTCGCTGGCAAAGCCGCTGAGAGACCAGTCGTACCCTTCAGGCGGCACCGTGGAACGACCGAATCCCCGGGCATCGAGCCGGATTACGCGGTACTGGCGGGCCAGGAGGGGCACCCAGGCATACCACAGGCGGCCGTTCTTGGCGTTGCCGTGGTGGAGGACGATGGTTTCCGGCTCCCGCCAGGGGTCGGTATAGTCGTCATTGTCATAGTACATTTCCAGGTTGTCTCGCAGTTGTGCGGTGGGCATGGCGGCCTCCTTACTATCTCTGGAATCGGGTGGTCTCCGGTACATGATAACCGCAAAAGCCGGAGCCGCTGCGTCACTCCTTCGTGTTTTGCCCTGTTAAGCAAACGTCCAGCAGGCAGCAGCCCTGGCAAACAGGGGTCTTGCGGCAGACCTGCCCGGCGTGATGGTCCAGCAGGGCGTGGAACTCGTTGAACAGGGGTAGGTCCAGGGGCAGCTGATTGTGGAATAATTGCTGCCAGTCGCCGTACCGATTCTTGCCATTGTCCGGGCCAATTCCCAGCCGTTCCAAAATCCTGATGGTGTAGGTGTCTATAACGAAGGAGGGTTTGCCGGCGGCGTAAACCAGGATATCGTCGGCGGTTTCGGGCCCGATGCCGTGGATGGACAGGAGCTCCTGGCGCAGGGTTTGGGTGTCCTGGGAAAGCATCTGGTCAAGGTTGCCCTCGTGGCGTTCCAGCAAGTGGGAGGCGAAGGTCTTGAGCTTGGCGGCCTTGGCGTTGAAGTAGCCCGAGGGCCGGACAATCTCCGCCAGCGTTTCATGGGGGCAGGCATGGATGGCCTGGAAAGACCAGCAGTCGGCGGCCTTCAGGTTGGCCAGGGCCAGTTCCACGTTTTTCCAGGAAGCGGCCTGGGTAAGGATGGCGCCGATGATGACGTCGAAAGGGCCGTCGCCGGGCCACCAGCCTCGCGGGCCGTACTCCTCCAGCAACCGGTGGTATATGGCAAGCAGGGATGGCCGGCCGTGCGCGGTTTGAGATTCTGTCATCGCCTGGTTCACAGGATTACCGGAATGGGGTGGGCCAGCCGTATGTCCCGGGGCGTGACGGCACAGCTGTAAGCGAAGATGTCCACACCGGCGGAACGAGCTTCCCGAAGGGCTTTGCCAAACTCCGGGTCTGACGAATCGTGGGGTTTGAGAGACCTGGCATCACCGCGCTGAATGACAAACAATGCCCCGGCCCGGTGTCCCATGGCGACCGCCTGAGTCAATGTGTGCAGGTGCTTGACTCCCCGGATGGTGGGGGCATCGGGAAACAGGGCCATGCCGTCGTCCTCCACCAGGGTTACCGACTTGGTTTCCAGGTAGCACCTGCCCGGCGGGCCTTCCAGCATGAGGTCCAGGCGGCTCTCGCCGAAGGTGACCTCCCGCCGCACGTCCAGGTAATCGGCGTAGGGTTCCAGCGCCCGCTCCCGCAAGGCCTCGGCCACCAGTGCGTTGGGTAGCCGCGCGTCGGCGGAAACCAGGGTATGCCCCAGGTCCACCAGGGCCAGGTCATACCTGGTCTTGCGATGCTCGCCGGGGGCAGGCGCCAACAACAGCCTCCGGCCCGGCTCGAACAACTCTCGCAGCCTACCGGAGTTGGCGACGTGCACCAATTCCTCCCGTCCCGCCACCTCTACCAGCGCGACGAAGCGGTTCAGGCGGGATATGAAATGTCCTTCTTGCAGGTCGGGATTCAATTTCAACGGCGCCTCGGTGGCTGGCGGGAAGCCAGAAGCCTGGCCATATGGTAGCAATGGCCTCAATTGCTGGCAAACTGGAAGGATGATCGAAGGTGCAGGACCTGCCCCGGCGAGACTATAATCTCCTGCAGTTGACGGAGAGCCTGCCATGCCCACTTTTCTCGAGAGACTGGACCGCGCCTGCGAAGCCAACCAGAGCCTGGTCTGTGTCGGCCTGGACCCCGAGCCGTCCCGGCTGCCGGTGCCCGATGCGCTGGACTTTAACAAGGCGATCATTGACGCTACCGCCGACCTGGTCTGCGCCTACAAGCCCAACCTGTCCTTTTACGAAGCCCTGGGCATACCGGGCCTGCGGGTCCTGGAAGAGACGGTCCGGCATATTCGCGATACCGCCCCCGATGCCCAGCTTATCGCCGATGCCAAGCGGGGTGACGGCGGGCCCTCCGCGGCGGCCTACGCAAAGGCAATGTTCCAGGTATGGGACTTTGACGTGGTGACGGTGAATCCCTGGGGAGGGGGAGAGACGTTGCAGCCTTTCCTCGAAGACGAGAGCAAGGGGGTATATATCTGGTGCCGGGGTTCCTACGCCAGCGCCGCCGATTTGCAGGACCTGCCGGTGGACTCCCCCCACGGCAAGGTGCCGCTGTACGAACACCTGGCCCGTACTTCCCTGGAGTGGAACGGCAACAATAACGTGGGCCTCGTGGTGGGCGCAACGGTCCCCGAGCAACTGGGTAAAGTCAGGAGCATCTGTCCCGAAGTGCCCTTCCTGATTCCCGGCATAGGCGCGCAGGGGGGCGACCTGGAGGCCTCGGTCAAGCTGGGAACGGACGGCAGGGGCAGGAGGGCGGTGATTAACTCATCCAGGGGAGTCATTTACGCCTCGGCGGGGCCGGCCTTTGCCGAGGCGGCGCGCCGGGCGACCAGCGAACTCAGGGATGCAATCAACCGGACCCTGGAATCTGAGGGAAAAGGGTGGCGCTAGAAGTAAGGGTCGGCGACCGGGTGCGCCTGAAGAAACAGCACCCCTGCGGCGGCTACCACTGGCAGGTTACCCGCCTGGGGGCCGATATAGGCCTGCTGTGCCTCAACTGCCGCCGCCACGTGATGATTCCCCGGCCTCAGCTGCAGCGCAGGGTGAGAGAGGTGTTGCCAGGGGAAAGTTCAACTAGCCTGCAAGAGAACCTGTAAACCATAAAAGGACTGCTTCGTTCGCGAAGCAGTCCTTTTATGGTTTACGTTGGAGCAGCCTGGAAGCGGCTGCAGAGGAGTCCGGCGGGTTTTGCTACCGCCCGCTCTGCACCAGGCCGCCCACCCGGTCCGAAACGGAAGGCGTAGAGGCCTCCCATTCTTCCAGGTGGATGTGGAAGTCGCTGAGGTGCTTGACGAGGGTGTCCATGAAATTGCGCACGGCGCGGCCCAGGAACTTGCCCCGCAGGGTGCAGACCCCCAGCACATTGGACGGGAATATGTGCTCCAGGGAGACTACGCCCAGCTTGTCGTGATCCTCCGGATGCAGGGTGAAGTCGTTGCCCACGGCGACGCCCATGCCAATTTCCACGTACTGCTTGACCGATTCGGCGTGGTCCACGGCAAGCACGATGTCAAAGCGGATGCCGGTGTCCTTGAAGGCCTGCTCCAGGTTGCGGCGGGTTAGGCTCTCGGGACTGGAAAGTATGAGGGGCCAGTTGGCGATTTCCTCAAGCTCAATGGGGTGCTTTTGCAGCAACTGGTGGCCCGGGGGAGTCAGCAGGACGACCTTGTAATCGAACAGCTTGAAGAACTCCAGCGACGGTTCGTCGATGGGCGGCGGCGACGTAATGGCCAGGTCCAGCTCGCCCGACTTTACCATCTGGATCAGGGTTGTGTAGGGGCGGGCGGTGAGCTGCAGGCGGACATCGGGGTAGAAGTCCAGGTAGGACTGGATGGGCTTGGGAAGGTGGTGGGTTACAACGTCGGGATAGGCCCCGATGTGCAGGGAACCCCGGCGCTCGGTGTAGTCCATCTGGGTCTTAAGGGTATCCACGGATTCTACTATTGGGGTTATCAATTCGAGGAATATGGAGCCTTCGGAAGTGAGCTGGATTGGCCGCTTTATTCGGTCGAACAGGGTGATGCCGAATTCGTCCTCCAGCTTTCGTAAATGGGTGGTTACGGTAGGCTGGCCGAGCTCCAGCTTGCGCGCCGCCTTGGACACGCTGTGGAGTCGGGCCACATGGTAAAAACTGATAATCTCCCGCAGCTCCATAATTGCAGGTTACCTCACAAGGATTTAGGTCATATAATACATGGATATAAAATATTATACAATATCGCTTGACAAAATACTAATATCTCTTGAGAATGAGGGACGCCTGCGTAAGACGAACGGGCGGATCATGTTGCACATCTTTGCCTCTGGGTATGAGGAGGGACAGGGCTAATGGCTTTCGTTATCACCGAACCCTGTATCGGGGTCAAAGATGCTTCCTGTGTTGAGGTGTGTCCCGTGGACTGCATTCACACGGACGACGAGGAGGAGATGTACTTCATCAATCCCGATGACTGCATCGACTGTGCCTATTGCGAGTCCGCCTGCCCGGTAAACGCCATATTCGACGAATTTACGGTTCCCGCCCAGTTTCGGGAATATACCCAGAAGAACCGGGCTTTCTACCGCAAGTAAGCCCTTGAAACAGCCCATTGTCGGCAAGAGCCGGCGGGCTCCTTCCAGTGTACCAAGGCAATCCTGATTCGACGCGCTCCCCGGTGGACGGGCCCGCAAGAAAAAAGGAACCAGCTTGGACCTCTTTTTCCTCATCATCCGACGGCTTAACGTCATCGGAAACTTCAAAGAACTGGGCACCGACCGACAACGCAAGGAAACCCTCATTGGCCTGGCCGCAACCCAGTTGCTGGTACAACTGGCCAGCATGCCCATTGCCCTGGTCATCCCTTCGGTAGCCCGCCACTTCGACGTGAACGTAGCGGAGGCGGCCTGGATGGTCGTTATCCGCCTGCTGATGCTGGGCAGCACCGTGT
>JAPPJA010000287.1 GCA_028874675.1 Chloroflexota bacterium | reverse complement strand
ACCAGGGACCGGGAGCAAGTGGCCGCCGCTGACGTGCTGGGGGTAAGGGAGATTGTTAAGCTGGGCCACCCCGACGGAGAGCTGGAGGACACGGGCGAGTTCCGCAAGCAACTGGTCCGCGAAATTCGGCGGGTCCAGCCCGACGTGGTAATGGTCACCGAACCCTACGTCCGCAGCATGGTGTGGCATCGCGACCACCGCGTAGCGGGCCAGGTAGCCCTGGACGCCGTTTTCCCCTACGCCCGCGACCACCTGCACTTCGGCGAACTATGGAGCGAGGAAGGCCTGGAACCCCACAAGACCGGCGCCATCCTGTTCTGGGGAACGGAACGGGCAGACACTTTCATTGATATCGGCGAGACCATGGAGGTCAAGCTGGCGGCGGTGCAGGCTCACAAGAGCCAGGTGGCCGACCACCCCGAACGGGAAGTAGTTGACTACGTGTACCAGCGCGCCCGGGACGCCGGATCCGAGGGTGGCTGCCAATACGCCGAAGCCTTCCGCCGCGTGAACTTCCGCACGGGCTAGAGGCGCCTGTCCACGAACAGGCACGAATAACCCCAAACAGGAAATGGCAGGGGCAGCCACCAGGGCTGCCCTTCGCGTTGAACCGGCTTAATCTGTGCCGTTCGTTTCCGGGTAGATTTCTCAGTTGCCCGGCCGCGGATTACCTAACCCTGAAGGAGCAGGTTGCGCTTTACCGCTGCCCAGCCTATGGCGTGTCGTCAAAATGCCCCGTCACTTCTGTGAAGTCAGGAATCTTGACTTCGGGCAGCGGGGTTCCCGCCTTCGCGGGAACGACGAAAAGGGACATTGGAAGACTTGTGACTTCAATCTGACAACAGCCCCCAGGAATCTGTCGCTGTCGTCATTTCACCGTTCCACGGAGAGGGCAGCGTCCTGAAGGTCTTCCAGGTAGCTTTCCACGGCCAGCCGAATCGGGTCAATTCTGCCCTGGCCAGCGGCTTGTGAAGCTTCATCCAGATCCCTGGCCAGCTCACCTCGGGGGTGGCCGATATCTTCGCCGTCTTGCACACTTCCTGGCACTGGGGGATAGCTACCCTGCCCCGTCCTACAGCGGCCCGTCTCCCGGGTCGGCCAGCATAACCTCCCGCAGCAGGGGCAATGGCGGAGCCCCGTAGGACAGCAGCTCGTCATGGAATCCCCTCAGCGAGTAGGCCGCACCTTTCTCCCGCCGGTAATCGTCCCGCAGCTTCAGGATCATCAGCTTGCCCAGGGTGTAGTTCAGGTAGCCCGGGTCAAAGGTGCCCCGCAGCGCCTCGCGGCGGGCCGGCAGCTCCTCCATGTAGGCGTTGTCGATGAAGAACTGGGTTGCCTCCTCCAGCGTCATCCCCTGGGTGTGCATGCCCAGCGCGCACAGGTACCGGCAGTTACGCACCAGGGCCTCCAGCAGCTGCGTCACCTGCAGCGCCGCCTGTCCCCTGGCGTACTCTGTTTCCAGCATCATCTCTTCCGTGTAGTGGGCCCAGCCCTCGGTGAAGGCATAGGACGATGCGACCCGGTTTACCAGGGGCAACGGTCGCCCGTAGCTGCTGTGCAGGTGGTGGACAAAGTGGCCCGGATATACTTCGTGGATTGAGATGATGCGCAGGGTGTCGTAGTTGAAGTTGGTCAGCCATTCCTCCGCCTGGGTGGCTGTCCAGGTCTCCTCCACCGGCGTTACATAGTAATAGGACTCGGTGGCGCGGGTTTCCAGCGACCCGGGGCTGTCCATGGCGGCGAAGGCATAGCGCATAAAGGTCGGGGTCTCAATAACCTGGCAGCGGTCCTCCGAAGGCAGGGAGATGATGTCGTGGTCCAGCAGCGACTGCCGGATATCCTCCAGCATGGCCCGGGTTTCGGGAATCAGAGCGTCGGCGGCCGGGTGGTTGCGCCCGATCTCCCCCACAATATCCCGTATGGAACGACCCGGCCCGATGGCCTCCGTAGCTTCCGCCAGCCGTTCCAGGTTCCGCTCCATGTTGGCCTGACCCAGGGCTATGATGTCCCTCAACGGTACGTTGACGCCCTCGCCGTAGGCCAGCATGTCCGAATAAAGCTGGGAACCGATGGCAAAGTCGCCCTCGACGCCCTCGGGCAGCCTGGCGAGCCGCTCCTCCAAGTTCACCGCGAAAGCGTCCAGCGCCTGGGCCGCCCGTTCCCGCGCCTGGTCGAATCTTGCCAGGGTGTCTGCGTCCTCCACGTCGCTGCCCGACTGGTCCAGGTCCACCCGGTAGAATCGGGCCATTCCCCTGTAGCTCTCGATACTCATTTCCAGCACGGGACGGCTCAGTTCCGCCGCCAGCGCCGCGTCAATGACCTGCAGGAAGTCGGGGACCTGCTCCATGGCCTGGGTTGCGGCGCGGAGCCGGTCCACCAGGGGCGCGTAGTCCCGCTTTACGTATCCGCCCACGTTCAGGTAGCCCACCTGCCGCATGGGATTGTTCTCCAGCGGCCTCATCTCTTCCAGGTTGAACAGCTCCCGGCGCAGGAACAGGTCCAGCAAGCGGTAACTCAACCGCTCCTCCGGTTCAACGTTGCCGTTGCTGCCGTTGCCACCGGACAGCCCCGACAGCTGCGCCAGCCCCCGCCGCAACTCCTCAACCCGGCGGGTTAAGCGGTGGGGCGAAAGGTCGGGCAACTGTCCGTCATACTCGTGGCGGCCTATGCGGGAACCGGCGGTTGGATAGAAGTCCCAGTGCTCCTTAACCAGCCGCTGCGCCAAACTCTCAAAAGCGGCATTCATAGCTTTCTCTTTATTGTCCACGAATAAACACGAAGGAGCACGAATGTTTTTGGATATTCTTCTGGAGGGGACTTGCCCCCAACGAAAGGATTAAGCCCAATCCCAAACCAGCTCATAAGTGGACATTCGTGCCGATTCGTGGACTGATTCCCTCTTCGTGGCCCTTCGTGTCCTTCGTGGATAACTAGACTAAACCAGTTCGCTGATCTGAATTTGCGGGCGAATGTCGGTGTAGTTGGGCGTGTCTCCCATCAATTCTCGCCCGTGGGTCTTGAACCCCTCGTGGACCTCGTCGGTGGTATTGAAATAAAGATTGCCCACGGCCACGAAAGGCGCCGCGGCGTTGGGGTCGGCGGAACTTACCCCGCTCTCCACCTCGCTCCGCAGCAAGCCCATGGAGTCCAGCCTCTGGTGCACCAGGGGCATGTGCGTGCCAGTGTAGTAGTCCATATCGAAATTCTTCCCCTCTTCATTGGGGTAAAGGAAGGAAACCTTAATCATGGGGAAACTCCTTGCGTGTTTGTTGGTCTGGGTTGGGGGCCATTTTACAACAGGGGTATGGGGGTGGGCATTAAGAAAAATAACAACGATAGCGGCAAAATGTAAGACTTCCGGAGTTAGCCCGCTTCAATTATATTTTTTGAACCAGGCTCACCAGATAAGGCCAAGGGCAACGCACTATAGATGGCTCAGTTGGCATTTTATTTACTTCAAAGCGCTCAGCAGGTCAGACCAGACGGCGTTAACGTCAATCATGTTCTGCTCTTTTTGACGTTCGTTAAGTGTTGTTGAGCCAAGTCATTAGGTGAAGCTTCCTGAGAGCTATCTCTATGGCACGTACTTCCAGTATAATCCCTGCCACCAGTAAGATCTCTCATTTGGAACGCCCGGGAGCATATTGCAAGATCGTTAAGGCAATTACTGCCGCAAGGGTCATTTAGAGGGTGGTGGGATAGAATAGTAATAGAGAACTTGAAAAAACTGTTTACAGTTTCACCTGATAATTCGTGACTCTTGGTAACTTATCCTTAATTGGGCCACATATATGTCCCCCAGGGGGACTGCAGAATTTCACACGAGTTGATCAAGAATGAATCAGCGATTGACTACAGACAGAATTACGTTGACCCTCTCGGTCGAAGGCAACAGAATGCCCTTGACCTTCTTTATTCGCACTACTGAAGACCTGCAAAAGCTGTTGCGGGCTATTGAAGAAGCACAATTGGGGGAAGCATCCCATGCTCAGTGGGAAATTGACGCCGACCGGATTCAGATTGCTGCGTCGGTAAACGGCGTTTCTATGGATGACCTGGAGAGCATTGTTAACGATGCTTATCAGAGTCTGAAAGCAACAGATGCTCAGGATGACGCCGGAATACCCAGAACGGTTGACGACCAGGGGAAGCGCTTGACTCGAACCATAATAAATCGAGCAAAGCGAACGGTCCCTGTTACAGTTGAAGCTCTAGGCCAAGAACCGATATACATTGACGCTGGGCCCGTACAACAGGGAAGACCACCTTCCTCTCACCAAGTGAGTCAGGGCCTGAACGCGTGGGGGTCTGTTGATGGAGAGCTAGATGTTATTTCGGTGCGTAGGCGCCCATACTTCGTCATTTATGAACATGCGAGCAGAAACAGGATTCGCTGCCTGTTTCCTGACGACTGGATGGACAAGGTGAAGAACCTCCTGGGATACAGGGTAATCGTTGAGGGTAATTTACATTATCGGTCCAACGGCAGTGTTTCCGCTTTGGCTCAGCCAACTGCAATTAATGCAGTCTCCAGTCCGGTGCGATCGATAGCCGAATTCCGTGGCGCACTGCCTGGAATTAGCGGAGAGTTGTCTTCGGCTGAATATGTTAGGCAACTAAGGACCAGAGAGCATAGTGGTTAAGGAGTATTGGGATACCAACCTATTTCTGTCCTATTTGCAAAATAAGCCCGAGGAAAGGGAACGCGTTGAGATAATCGCGGCTTTATTGCGGAGAGCGGAGTCAGGAGATACTCAGATCGTATTTTCTGCTTTGGGGATAGCAGAAATTCGTCCAAGGAGTGATTACGACCCAATCTATAATGATGTAATTAACGATTTGTTTCACGCAGATCGGCCCTATTTGAAATTGGTGTCGGTATCGCCACGCATCGGAAACTTGGCAGCATCCATAGGTGGGCAGAATCCACAGATCACGTCGCCAGACGCAGTTCACGTCGCAACCGCATTGTCTGAAAGAGTAGATGTCATGTTGACACTGGATGGTTTCCGTGACAATGAAATACGGCGGTCAGGTGGGCTGCTTGCATTCGATGGGAAAATAGGAAGTCCACCGCTGAGGATTGAAAGTCCCACGAGACCTCCTGACTCCCAAATAGAATTGCCAGAAGGCAATCAATAATGGTAACGCTTTGTTTACTTGCCTAGGAAAATGAACCTTCCGAATCAGTCGCACTCCATACGTTATAGATAGAATTACTAACCGCTTTCGATCGAGAACTGGGCGACGACCTGTGGTTCCATGAAGTTTTCAGCGACTGGAACTAGTGAACTTTAGACATGATGGTTGCGCTTAGTTGAAACTCTCAACCCGGTGAGTGGCAGTGCGAAGCCCTGACGGGTCTCCCGCCAACACCGGCATTCGGGCTTTTCTCCTTCCCTAATTAACGCCAGGGCAATCGCATTATGAGTGGTATAGTCAGGGAGTAAGGAAAAGGTGTGGT
>JAPPJA010000245.1 GCA_028874675.1 Chloroflexota bacterium | reverse complement strand
AGTTTTGAGTGCCGGTGACCGGATCCCTGGTTATCACCAGGGGCAGGGTAATGTAGCGGCCCCCATCCATTGGCCAGCACTTGAGGATGGGGAACTTGAAGAGGTCCACTTCATCACCCCGCAGGACGACTTCCTGGCAGGGAGCGCGGTTGACGCGCTTGGGCTGATACCGGCCCATCTGGATTATTTGGCCCAGCGTCCGGATCTTGTTAACCAGGCCCTCCGGGGCGCCCTGCGCCAGCTGCAGCATCCCCTCTAGCCTGGCGACCAGGTCGTCAACTTTCTCCACCCCCAGGGCCCAGGCCATGCGCTGGTCGGAACAGAAGAGGTTCATCAACACCGGCATGTCGTAGCCCGTAACGTTTTCGAAGAGCAGGGCCGGACCGCCGCTCTTGACCATCCGGTCCGCGATTTCCGTCATCTCCAGTTCGCAGCTGACGGGAGTCTTGACGCGGTGCAACTGACCGCGACGTTCCAGGAAGCTGACAAACTCCCGGAGGTCCTTGTAGTTCATGGGGTCCCCTGAAGCCGATTAGCGAATTCTCGAGGCGATTGCGCCGGGGACGGCACCCATTGCCTCGTCCCCGGTTCAATTCTATAGAGGCCAGGGGAGGGCCGCAACTGCGCCTGGCTGGGGCAACGGACTGTGGGCCAAAGCGGCTGCAAGGGACGAAGCTTGAGTATGCGCGGTCCCCTTAAATAGCCCTAGCTGAAGGCATTAGGGTGGCGGCTTGAACGGCCAGCAAGGAATGTGGAGATGTGGGGGAAATGGATGCGAGGCGGACCTCAGTCAGCGGTGTCCCTGCTGCGGCAAGCAACTCGAGGGCTACTGGCGAGCAACTTCTTCCTGACCAGGCCGGGCTGTTGAATGGGCATCCGTTTGTAGAGCACAAACGGCGCCTGAAAGAGAGTTCGCGGCGACGGGGAATAAACGGAGAGCGAAGACGTCCTAGCCTTCGCTCTCAGCAAGTCAGCCTTCGCCAGCTAGTACTGGGTCATGGTGTTGCGATTTCTGCTGAAGCAATCGCTGCAATAGACCGGGCGATCGCCCCTGGGCCGGAAGGGAACCGTAGCTTCGGCGCCACACTCGGCGCATTCAATCTGGAACATTTCCCTTGGGCCGGAGGAAAAACCTCCCCGCTGCTCGGCGCGCCTTGACGACCGGCAGGTCTGACATCGCTTGGGGTCGTTTACAAACCCCCGGGAGTTAAAGAACTCCTGCTCACCAACGGTAAAGATAAACTCACCGCCGCAATCTACGCATACCAGCGTCTTGTCCGAAAGTGCCACCGGTTGGCCTCCTCAGGGTATCGGATCGTATGTGGTCATTAGGTCAACCTGGGCCGAGTCAGCGGCCAGCGAGTCTTGCACAGGGACCTGCCTTGGAAAACCTAACTCCTACCGTACGGCAACAATATATACCTCTAATTTAATAAAATGCAACCAAATCGGGATAAATTCGTAGAAATGCCTGTAAAGAGTCGATTAATCAGCTAATCTTTACGAAAAGCGTATATTGGCTGTCAAGGATATGATGGCTGGGTATTCGGAGACTCCAGCTCATCGGGCTTTGTAGCGCGAGGTGTTGTTAAATCAGGAACGGTTGCAGTTGCAGTCCTGCCCGGATTCTCGCCCTGCGTTTCTTTGGGGCTTGCCCCGCAATACCGGACTTGTTAGCTCCCTTCGCAGGTGACTGGAAATGCGGGACTTCAGGTTTCAATGCCGCCTGGCGCCGCCAAAGACTGAGGAGTTGGCTTGTCAAATACCGGGCTTTAACCGGGGCTTTCAGTTATGATAAGTCCTCTCGTGGATTTTGCTGACTGTGGACGTGTTGAGGAGGCGGAAGAGGTTTGAGGCTTGGTCCCAGACGAGATGCCCCGGTCTTCTCGGTTATGAAGGACCGGGATTTTCGGGCCATCTGGTACGTTGGCTCCCTGAGAGAACTCTCCCGGCGCATGGAGCTCCTGGTTCTAAGCTGGCTGATCCTGCAGGCCACCCAGTCCCCCTTCCAGCTGGGCCTCGTCCTGGTCTTCAATAATCTCCCCAGGCCCGCCCTGTCCCTGTTTACCGGTTTCATTGCCGACCGCTTTGACCGGTGGCGAATCCTTATGGCCTCCCAGATTATCAATACCCTGGTCGCCGCCGCGCTGTTGGCGCTGATAGTCGCGGACGCCATAGAGGCCTGGCACGTATTCTCGGCGGTATTTCTGCAGGGCGCAACCAAGGCCCTGGAAGACCCGTCCCGGCGCACCGGAATCCTCGACATAGTTGGCGAGCGGCGACTGGTAAACGCCCTTTCCCTGGACAACATCAGCAATACTGCCGGCAAAATGGCCGGGCCGCTGCTGGGCGGAATAATGATTGATACCTCCGGCCCGTTGATTTCAGGAATGATTGGGGGCATATCAGTGGAGACGGGCGGTTTTGTCGGCGCGGCCGTTCTCATCCTTCTGGTCCACCTGGCAGACCTGGCGGTAATGACCCGCGTCCGGATTCCCCGCAAGGAACGTGCCGCAACCCTGGAGCCGGTGTGGCAAAGCTTGGGAAACGGAGTCCGTTACGCCCTGGCCACGCCTCTCCTGTGGGGAATGCTGTATGTCACCATAATAATGAACGCCCTGGCCTTCCCGCTGCAGCAGTTCATTCCTGACATTGGGGCCAATAACCTGGGTGTAGGGGCTGCGCTGGTGGGCCTGCTGGTGGCCGGCGAAGGATTGGGACAACTGATCGGCGCCGGCGGCATGGCCCTGACCAGGAACCTGGAGCGTCACGGGCTCGTCTTTGTCCTGGGGTCCATTGCCGTACTCGTTATGGGCATCCTGTTTGTATGGTCGCCGTGGTACATGCTGGCCTTCATGGTGCTCATACTGGGGGGAATCGGCCAGTCGGGCTTTGGCACCATGCAGAGCACTATCACAATGCTGGCGGCGCCCCCGGAAATGCGGGGCCGCATGGTCGGCCTGATGAGCGTTTGTATCGGCATTGGGACGCCACTGGGAGGCCTGGCCCTGGGGATTCTTGCGGAAAACTTTGGCACCTCTCAGGGGGTCACGATCAATGCGCTGGCCGGCCTGGCGCTGCTGGTTCCTTCCCTGGTGCTGACGCCGCTGGCCTGGAGACCTACGCGCCAGGTCGGCCAACTCCAGCCCGACTAGACCTCTTCCCCTGCCTCCTTGCGCAGCCCGGACCGGCCAGGCCTTCGGCAGAGTTCCGATTCAAGGGTGCTGCTCCGTTTTGCAGTCCTGAGGAGCCGCAGCAACGG
Organism: Chloroflexota bacterium; assembly: GCA_028874675.1. GTDB lineage: Bacteria > Chloroflexota > Dehalococcoidia > Lucifugimonadales > UBA3495 > Bin22. Next base: position 2,205 of record JAPPJA010000245.1, on the reverse strand, counting down.
GATAGAATCCCTCCCCGGCGAATGTCGGCCACCGGAACGGGAAAGACGGCCAGCCTTCGGCTATCCTTGCCCCGGTTTGAGCCTTAGCGTATATTCGGTAGGCCGGCGGGGACCTCCCCATTCCTGGGACGTCCGGTACGACGCCGTGCACTGCGTAGAAAGAAGTAAGAGGAGATTGAAATGGGCAAGATTCTGGTAATCCAGGGTGCGGGAATGAACATGCGGGGGAAGGTTCAGGTAGAAATCTTCGGGCCGATGACCCTGGAACAAATCAATGAGCAGGTACAGGGTTACGCGGACAAGCTGGGGCTGGATGTTGAGTTTGTGCACTCCAACGTGGAAGGCGAGGTGGCTAACGCCCTTTACGCGGGTCACGACGGCGATGTTGATGCCGCCGTAATAAATCCGGCCGGCTACACCAGCCTGAACGGGGTCCTGAGGGCGGCCATCGCGCAGGTCCGCTTCCCCGTGATAGAGGTCCACGCCTCCAATCCCACCTCCCGGGGAGCCGTATCTGCGGTGCAGCCGGTGTGCAAGGGCTCAGTGTATGGCTTTGGGGTGTATGGCTACTACCTGGCGCTGGAAGGACTGAAGCAACAGCTGGAGGGTTAGGGAAGTCTTTTCTCTTGTCAGTACCCGGCCGCTGCTCCATGGCTGGAACTGGAGGATACCCCGCAGCCCAGGACGAAAAACTGGCAATGCGGCTTGCTGATCAGCCACGCCTCCCTGGTTGCCAGTTTGTCGTTATGCGGAGTCTTCCTATTAGCCAAGTTTGCCCTACATTGCGGCCGGAGTTTCGCAGGACACGGTGAGAGGACGCAAGACTAAGCTCTGGCTCCGCAAAAACGAAAACAGGCGGTAAAGGAGCCAGGGAGAAATAAGGAAACCAGGGGTAGGTGGTGGAGCTGGCGGGACTCGAACCCGCTACCTCTTCAATGCCATTGAAGCGCTCTCCCTGATGAGCTACAGCCCCACGAAAAAGAGGGCATCCGCAGACGCCCATACAGAATAGCAAAACCCGGCTGCCGCCGCAACCGGGTTTTGCTGTCTTCAACTTGCGAAAACCTGCGATGACCTCCGGGTTCTAACCCTGCCGGACGAATTTGACCACCGTGCGGCCGTTGCTGCCCTCGTAGGGCTCGACCACGTACAGGTCCTTTTTGGAGTCCACCCAGATCCCGTGGCAAGACCGGTGGGTCATTGAACCCCACTGGGTAAGCATCTCCCCTTCCAGATTCAGGATGCTGACCAGCCCGCCATTGTGCTCGGCCACATATACCGTGTCCTCATCGTCCACGTACATCACGGCGGGGCCAATGAGCTTCACCGGGAAGTCAGTCAGGTGCTCCCCTTCCTGGTCGAACACCTGGATGCGATCGTTTTCCCGGTCTGCAATCAGCAGCCGGCCCCGGCGGTCAATCCAGGCGCCGTGGGGCAGGTTGAACTGGCCTGGACCGGAACCGGGCCCGCCCCAGGACTTAATCAGTTCTCCCTCGGAGGTGAACTTGTGCACCCGGGCGTTGGCGTAACCGTCGGCTATGAAGATCTCCCCGGCGTCGTTTACGGCAATGCCGGCGGGAAGATTGAAGGGCTCGGCGCCGCGCACCACATCCGGCCACGCGTTGGAACTGAAGACCGTGTTGTCCACGCCCGTATCGGAGCGGTAGCCCTTGGTGCCAATGGTCATCAGCAGTTCGCCGCCGGAGGTGAACTTCATAATCTGTCCGTCGTTCCGTTCCACCAGCCACACGTTGTCCTGGGCGTCAATGAAAATTGCGTGGGGGAAAAGGAACAGGCCGGCTCCCCAGGAGTTCAGGTAGTTTCCTTCCCGGTCGAAAATCATCACCGGATGTTCCGGGTCGCGATTGAAGCAATAGACCCTGTCCTGCGAGTCCCCGTAAACGGCGGCGGCCGGCATGGACCAGCCTTCGGGCACTTTGGCCCAATCGGTGTGCATCTCGTAGGTGTGCTTACCGCTGCCAACAATCTCTCTGGTTGTCACGGTCTCCCTCCTGGAGCATCACGCTCAAAAACGATTTCGGGCTAATCTGGCCTGATTATGACAAGGTTAAATAAGCAGGTCAAATAGCGTCATTCGGCGTAACAGTTCAGAAATTTAGGGGAATAACCTGCCTCTACGGCCGACATCGTGCGCATGGCCATGCGCCCCTACCCAACCCAAGACTGGCCCAGGTTCGACGTCCC
>JAPPJA010000028.1:3888-5480 GCA_028874675.1 Chloroflexota bacterium | reverse complement strand
CTGGACGAGTCCACCCAGCAGGCTACCCAGCTGGCCCACCAGACCGACTGGCACTGGGTCCGCAACTGGGGGCAGTACCAGGCATACGTGGATCACGACCAGATCATCACCGTTATACGCGCCACCAGGGGCAATTTCCGCCTGTGGATCAACAACCGTAACGAGCCCTTCGACAACGTCAGGGTGCGGCAAGCTATCGTGATGGGTATTGATCGCAACGCTGCCATCCAGATTCTCCAGGACGGCCACGGCGCCTGGGGAGGCTTCGGCTACGCTCCCGGCAGCCCCTGGGAACTGCCCATGGACCAGCTCTGCTCGGTGCCAGGCTGGTGCGTCTCTGATGACATGGAAGCGGTTCGCGCCGAAGCAAAGGCCATCCTGGAGGAGGAAGGCTTCGACTTTGACAGGACTTACCTGTTCACTGTCGAATCGGACGCCCAGGTTACGGCCCGCGCCACCTTCCTGCAGGAGCAGTTGCGCCTGCTGGGCGTCAAGACCGACTTCGACCAGGTGGAAACTATCGCCTATCGGGAGCAGGAGAACTCCGGCACCTGGGGCGACCTCAAGCCCGGCAACAGCACCGTTTCCGCCGATGACCCCAACGCCGGCGTAGGCGCTTTCCTGCGCTGTGACTCCACCGGCAACGACTGGACCCCGCCGGAGAACAACTGCGATCTGGACATCGTGGCCCTGCTGGACGAAGCCCAGGTGGAGCTGGACCACGGGAAGCGGCTGGACATAGCCCACCAGGTTGAACTGGCTGCCATGAGGCAATACAGTTCCTTCCCGGTTTACTGGGAGCAGGAAGCGGTGTCCTTCTGGCCCGAGGTAAGGGGCTATGCCCACTTCCCCGCGCCTTTCGGTTCCTACCGCAAGCACATGCACATGTGGATAGACCCGGCCCACATGAACGACACCGGCAATGCCGGTCAGGTCTCGGGTGTGCCCGGCGGAGCTTAGTTTCGCCGGTTGCGCCAGGGGCTAAGGGCTGACTTCGGGCCACCTTCCGATTCAGGAAGGTGGCCCATCCCTTTTCCCGGCAAAGGCGGGCCCGGGGCCTGGGTTGGCCGGTTCAGTTGAGGGACAGGCAACTGTAAAGAAGCGGTGTCAGGGTTCCTTCTCTTTGGCGGCGGAGGACCAGGGCAGGGGTGAACAGGTTGCCAGGAAAAGCCGCCGATGCGTAATTTGCCAGCTTTAAGACAGCTTCCAAGGGGCTCAATGCGAATGCACGTCCAGGGGCTGATGTCCCAGGGTGGCGTTGCGATTTGAGCGGTTTAGGCAGGTAGGGGCAGGTTTCAAACCTGCCCTGGCTACATTTCGACCGTCCTGACTGTGCCATACGACCTGTAATGGAATGCTTCCATATCTTGGGCCAGGACTGTGCTGTGATTACCCTTGCGACATGACGCGCCGACCAGAAACGGCGGCCTCTAAAGCAAAGCAGCAACAGGCCCAAAAAATTGAGGCCCCGAAAACCGGGGCCCCGACTTGTGTCCTTGAATTGGGCTTTGTGCTGGCGACCGCTTCAGCCTAGTGACCGCCGCAGCCACCGCCCCCGCGCTCCAAAAACCGCGACCCGCAGCCCCGGACCA
>JAPPJA010000028.1:0-3878 GCA_028874675.1 Chloroflexota bacterium | reverse complement strand
CTACCTGACCGCCAAACTCTTCCACGTAGTCAATGGTGGCTTCCTCCAGGAAGGGAGCGCTGTCTGAGTCCATCAGGAAGCTCAGGCCTTCCAGGCTCAGTACCGTATCGTCTGGCTGGGTCTCCTTTTCCATGGTGAGCATGTATTGAAGGCCACCGCCTGAAGGCATGGCAATTACTCGCAGGGAGCTGTTGGCTTCCTGCTCTTGATCCAGTACTTCCTTGAGTTTTTCAATGGCCAGGGTGGTTACTTCCATAACGCAACACTCCAAAAAAACGTGAGAGTGCGGAAGTTCCTTAAACTTCTGCTTAGGGGTTAGCCTATCATATGGGCGAAAGAGTAGTCAATTGAAATCATGCCTGCTCGACACAGCTGTTCCATTTGACTGTTAACCCTTCCAATCGTTACACTCCCCTGCGTTATTCAGCAACCGGTCAAGGAGTCTTCCCTTATGAAGTTTGGTCTCTTCTATGAATGGCCCAACCCCAATTTGCGCAACTGGAAAACCCTGTTTGAGGAGGGAGTGGAGCAGATTCAGTACTCGGAAGAAATGGGCTTCGAATACTGCCTCATAGCCGAGCACCATTTCTCCAATTACGGCAACTCCCCCGCTCCTCTTATGCAGGCCCTCTACATCGGGCAGCGGACCAAGAGACTGCAAATAGCCACCGGCATCATCGTTGTACCCATCTGGGACGTTCTGCGCCTGGCCGAAGAGGTTGCCGTCCTGGACAACCTCATCGATGGACGATTCATCTGCGGGGTGGGTCGCGGTTACCAGCCCCACGAAATGTCCCGCTTCGGCGTAACCCTGGAGGACTCCCGCCAGAAGTTTAACGAAAGCATGGACGTGCTGGTGAAGGCCTGGACCCAGGACGAGTCCTTTACCTACGACGGCGAGTTTATCAAGGTGCCCAACGCCACAACGGTTTGGCCCAAGCCGGTGCAGAAGCCCCATCCGCCCTTCTGGATCGCGGGCACCAGCGTCGAGTCCATGAATATGGCGGCCCAATGGGATATGATGCCCCTGACTACCGGACTGCTGGGCGGCGCCGGGGTCAAAACTCACTACGCTTCCCTGATCCACGCCCGCAAGAACCTGGGCAAGTCCTACCACGGCCTGGAACTGGGCCTGCAGTCCATTACCCACGTTGCGGAAACCGACGATGAAGCCCGCAAACAGCTGCCCTACGCCCGCTGGCAGAATCGGGCCGGTCGCGCCCTCAACCGCCTTGAGGTTGTGAACGGCCGGGTGCAGGTTGGCCCCTACGAGGGCGAACTGGACGACGACGGCTTCATGGAGCGTCTCTACTTCGGCAGCCCCGACTCGGTGATCAAGAAATTTTCCGCCGCCGCCGAGCTGGGCGTAACCAACGTCAGCAACTGGATGATGTTCGGCGGCCTGGAACACGAGAAAATCATGCGCTCCATCCGCCTCATGGGGGAAGAGGTAATTCCAGCCCTGAAGGACGTCGAGCCGCCGGCCGGCCTGGCCGACGAGCTGGCCGAAACCCCGCCGGCCACTTCGGAACAGCTGCAGGCCGCCCGCTTCGGCGCCACCCCCTCCGATGTAACCGCCACCTAGGCCCTGCGCCACATTCGGTCAATGCCAGGGCGGGTCTGAAACCCGCCCTGAATATTTCTCCGAGAGTCTGCAGCTAGGATTTTGATTTCCGGCCACTCAAGCGATAATCTCTGTACAGCAACCCCGCCAACCAAGATCATCCTGCGTATCCTTTACATCCATGGTTGTACTCTCGCCAACCGGAGGCCACCCATGCCCAATCAACATCCCCTCCCCCTCACAGGCATCCGCGTCCTCGACGCCACCCACATCGTCGCCGGCCCCTTTTGCTCCCAGATCCTGGCCGACATGGGCGCCGAGGTTATCAAGATTGAACGGCCCCGCACCGGAGACCTGGTTAGAGGCCGGGGACCCTACGTCACCAAGGAGGATGGCCAGCGCATAAGCTCCCGTTACATCGGCCTCAACCGCAACAAGAAAAGCGTCACCCTGGACCTGCGCAACCCCCGCTGCAAGGCTGCCTTCGAGGAAATGGTCAAGGTGTCCGACGTGCTGCTGGATAACTGGGGGCCCGGAGCCTTTCGCCGCCTTGGCCTGGGCTACGATAAACTGAGGGAGCTTAATCCCGGCCTCATCTACGCCAGCATCACCGGCTACGGCGACAGCGACGAACTGCGCGGCCCATACTCCGACTGGCCCGCCAATAACCTGGCCATCCAGGGTATGGCTGGCTGGATGGAACTGACCGGTGAGCCGGGCCGCCCTCCCCAGAGCGTCGGCGACAACATCGGAGACTCCATCCCCGGCGTCTGGTCCGCCCTGGGCATAGTTCTCGCCCTGCGCAGCCGCGATCAGACAGGGCAGGGCCAGCACGTGGACATGGCTATGTACGAGTGCATGGTCCTCCACACCCTGAGCAACATGTACGGCTACGAAGCCAGCGGCGAGTTGTTCACCCGTGACTGGAGCAGGCTGGCCAACGCCGGAATTACCTTCCGCGCCGGCGACGGGTACGTGATCATGGCCGGCGCGCGGGTTCCTGAACGCTGGCAGAATCTGTGGAAACTGGCGGGCCGCGACGACCTGGCCGACAACCCGGACTACCTGGCCCCCGGCGACGGCAATTTCATCGTTGAGAATGTAATTCCCGCCCTGGAGGAATGGTCTCAGCATCTCCCCAAGTGGGAGGTGGCCGGAAAAATCACCGAACTGGGCTTCTCTATGGGCGTGGCCCAGAACACCGAAGACCTGTCCCGCTGCCCCCAGCTTGAAGCCCGGGACATGTTCGTGGAAACGGGCGACACTGCCGGCGGGGCCTTCCGTTCCCTGCGCACCCCCGTCCGTCTCCTTGACTGCGAAACCATAGAACCGGAAACAGCCCCCCAGTTGGGCCAGCACAACCGCGAAGTCCTGTGCTCCCTGGGCGGCCTGACCCCGGAAGACCTGGCAGAACTGGAGGAGGAAGGGGCCGTCTAGAACATGGCTGAACTGGAAAAAGCGGAGTGTTTTGAACGGGAAGTGCCATTAAAGCCCCCTGAAATCCGGAACGATTGGCTGGTACGGGAATTGGAAAATCCTCACTATACTGAGCCTCAGGATGACGGTAGAATCAGGTATTATGGAGTTGTTCCAGAGCTGGGTCACTGGATTCGGGTTATAGTCGAAGAGGGCAAAGTGTACAACTGATTCGTGGACGGCCAGAAATTGAGGCTGCGAGGGCGACCATGAAGCTTGATGTTTCCTGCTATGAAGAAACAGACACCCTGTCCTTTTGGGATCGCGAACCGGCCCAGTCCGCTGACGACATCGCCGATAACCCGCTCGTAAACTACAATGCCAACGGCGAGGCAGTGGGTTATACCCTGGACCACGCCGCCGAAATCTTGCTGCCCATCCTTCAGCCCGCGCTCAAGTCCAGGAAAGATCCGACAGGCAAGCCTTCCAAACTCGCCAAATCCTCATCCTGACCGAAGTTTCCCCATCTGATCCATAAACCAACTGCTATACGGAGGAACCACTATGCCCACCAACGGAATGGGAGTTATATCCAGGGTAGCCGGAGAGCCGGCCCTGCTGGAAGAAATAATCGTTGACGACCCCGGCCCGGGCGAAGTTCTGGTCCGCATCCAGGCCAGTGGAGTCTGCCACACCGCCCTGCATTACAAGCTGGGCAGAATCACCAACGAGTTTCCCTTCCTGCTGGGCCACGAGGGGTCGGGCATAGTAGAGGCCGTGGGCGAAGGCGTAACCGAACCCAAAGTGGGTGATTACGTGGTCCTGGCCTGGCGCGCGCCCTGCGGTTACTGCCGTTTCTGCGCCCAGGGGCAGCCCAACCTCTGCTCCGCCAGCCTCA
>JAPPJA010000042.1 GCA_028874675.1 Chloroflexota bacterium | reverse complement strand
CAAACCCGGCAAGTTGACCAAAGAAGGCAGGGCGGGAATTTCCCGCCCTGCCTTGACGTCGGCCATCTGTTATCGGGGGGTAGGCCTGAACGAACTTTTCCTCGCCGCCGGGTGAAAGTCGGAAAGGGGGTGAGGTCCCCCAAATTTAGCCTGCCTTAATGCAGGATAGCCCATCCGCTTCCATTTCGGCGGGGTTCACCTTGACCGTTCGGGCGCTTCCTAAATTGTCGGACTGTTGATGACGTGGGGATTGTTCACCACGTCCGGGTTCAAGGAGTGGACTGAGGTGTGGCCGCAATGGCCCAGTACCAGGTCAACTTCCTGCCGTAAAATCTCCAGCATCAGCCGGACGCCATCCGCCCCGTTCCAGGCCAGCCCCCAGAACAGGGGACGCCCCACCAGTACTGCCCGCGCCCCCAGCGACAGCGCCTTTATGACGTCGCTGCCCCGCCGGATTCCCGAGTCCAGGTAGATTTCCGCCCGGTCCTGTACCGCCTCCACTATCTCCGGAAGCATTTCAATGGTGGACAGCGTGCCGTCCAGTTGCCGCGCCCCGTGGTTGGACACCCAGATGCCCTCCACCCCGTGCTGCACCGCCTGGTAAGCATCCTCCGCCGTCCTGACGCCCTTCAGCACAATGGGCAGCGATGTTTGTTCCCGCAGCCAGCCCAGTTCGCCCCAGGTCAGGGGAACGTTCCAGGGGCGCTGGTAATACAGGGCCTCCAGCGTATCCGGTACCAGGCCCAGTCCCGCTTCCTCGCCTACGAAATTGCCCGGGTTAAATCCCCGCGGCCTCTCCGACCCGTGCCGGATACTCCGCTCAATGGGGCTGTTGATGGGCGTGTCGATGGTCAGGGCGATGGCCTTGTATCCTGCCCGCTCCGCCCGTTTCACCAGCATCGCGCTGGTTTCCTGGTCCTGGTGGTAGAGCTGGAACCACAGGGGCCCGCTGGATACTTCTGCCACCTGCTCAATGCTGAAATGGGAACCGGTAGCCAGCGTCATCAGGGTTCCAGCAGCGCCGGCCCCTTTCGCGGTGGCAAGTTCCCCCTCCGGATGGGCCATCTGGTGGCCGCCGGCGGGAGCAACCATCACAGGAAAGCTTATCTTCTCCCCCAGGACGGTGGTGGACAGGTCCCGGTCCGACACGTCCTGCATAAAGCGGGGGCGCAGGGTTATAGCCTCCAGCGCGGCCCGGTTACGCCTGACGGTTACTTCGTCCTGGGCTCCACCGTCGATAAAGGCCCAGGCATGGGGACTAATAAACCGGGAAGCGTGCTCCTCAAGTTCATACAGGTTCAATGGTTCCAGTCGCATTTCTTGGCCTCCGACAATTCACCTGCCGAAGCCATCCCTTCCCCGGGTGGGGCCACGGCGCGCCAATTATACACCGGAACCTCCGCCCTTACCGAACCCCCGGGGCGCCCGCCGGGGCAATGCGCCTCCGGAGTTCGGACAGGGTCGGCGCTTGCTGACCTGAGGGGGTAGCTCAGGCGTTCGGTGGGCGATAGCTCACGGGGATGCTGGCCGCCGTGTCAATCTCTTCGGGAGTCAGCAATGCGGTTGTGCTCCAGCTGATCGCTCCCGCAGATGCGATGCTCATACCCAGCGCGGTTGCATTTGCCCGCTCCGGGACTTCAAAGATGACGTAAAGGTCATCCTCGCCAAAGGCGAAATAGAGCGACTCAACCGTCCCTCCTACGGAGCCGATGGCTTCGGTTATGGCATTCTTGCGGGACGTACCCCCTTCGTTTATCAGGCCCTTCAGTCCCTCCACGGAATAGGACGCCTTGGCCAGGTATTTCGGCATAATCGATTCCTCCTTTCTGTAAGTCCTCAGGCATTATGATCTTAACCCGCAAATGTCATCGCAGGTGGGAACCGGCGTCCACCATTATCGTCTCGCCGGTCACGTGTTCCGCTCCCTCCAGCAGCCATACCACCGGCTCAGCCACAATGTCCGGGTGGCCGGCTGCCTTCAGGGGAGTCCCCTGCGCGTATCTCTCGATGAAGGCGTTGTAGTTCTCCTCGCCCAGTCCTTCCCGCCACCACCGGGTCTGCATCACCCCCGGGCAAACGGCGTTGACCCGTATCTCCGGCGCCAAAGCCCGCGCCAGGGACAGCGTCATCGTATTGAGCGCACCCTTGGACGCGGCATAGGCGATGGAACTGCCCGAACCGCTGAACCCGGACCCGGAAGAGATGTTGACTACGGCCCCCCTGCCCTGCGCCTTCATGGCCGGCGCCACCGCCCGCACCATCTGGTATGCCCCGACCACGTTTACCGCGAAAATCTGGTTGAAGTCCTCGGCGGTCAGCCCCTCCAGGTCCGAGTGGGTCACAATCTTGGAACGGGCCGCGTTGTTCACCAGTCCGTCAATCCGCCCCCAGCGGTCCAGCGCCTCCCGGGCCATGCGGCGGCAGTCCTCGTCCACCGTGACGTCCGCCTGGCAGAGCATCGCTTCGCTCCCCAGGGCCGCGCACGCCTCGGCCGTCTCCTTTGCCTCGGCAGCGGAGCGGGTGTAATTGACGACTACCCGGCCGCCCCGGCCGGCCAGGCGTTGGGCCACCGATGCCCCCAGGCCCGTGGCCGACCCGGTAACAATGAAGACGCCGCCCTCAATTTCCATGGAACACTCCTCCCTCAAGGGGTATTAATCGCCGTCTGCCGGGGATTATCAGCGCCTGGTCGTCGTGAGAGAAGGGGGAAGGCAATAGCAGTGACGCCCGGGAGACCCCGCTGGCCAGTCAGGAGAACCACCCTACCCATTTGTCTCCGAGCAGTACGATGTAGATGACAATCAACCCGGTCCCCACCACTATTGAGAGGGAAATGTCCAGCATCCGGCTTTGGGTGTCCGGGAACCTGATTTCATAGTGGCGGTACTCGTCCGACGCTTCGATGGGCTCCAGCTTGTGCTCATCCCGCTCCCGTTGCAGGTCCCAGGCATGGGCCAGGAGGAAGACTACCACGGCGGATATCACCATCGCAAAAATATCCACCAGGAATCGCTTCCAGCCATCAACCACCTGCAGGGGCAGCGAGAACAGGGCCAGGCCGATGGTAATGGAGCCAAATATGCCCAGCGCGAAAATCTCCCCCAGGTGAATGTCCACCTGCTTGGACCGGATCAGCCCGTCCAGTTCTCCCTCCACCTCAGTCAGCGCTTGAAGATCGAAATCGGAGAGGGCGCTCATATCCACCGCGGTAATGTGACGACGCGCCTGAACGTAGTGAAGTTTCAGGCTTGCCGGATTGTCAGCCTGGTCAATGCCCAGGATGCAGTTGCAAATGTCGCTGTTGACAACTCCCCTGCGCTGTAACAGGTCAACTTTCCGAAAGATGCTGAAAGTACGGTTGTCCTCGTCTGTGGTTCGGGATGACATGCGCGCCACCCGAAAGGCCAGCAGCAGCGCAAAAATGGTGGCGGACAGGGCCACCGCCCCAAAGTACCCGCCCTCGTTCCATTGCCAGTTGACCACGCCGATGAATTCAAAAATGTGGTCCCGCATATAAACGATTGCGCCGCAGATGCCCAGTCCCAGTATCAATGCTTCAAAGCCCAGCTGCACCTCTGCTTCAAAGTTGATGATGAGGTTGGAGGTGATGATGGCCGCGGTGCCGATGACCAGGTAGGCGGCGTTGATGTCCCCAATCTGGCCGGCAAAGGCCAGGAACGCCAGCGACAGGATGGGAGTGCCGTAGGTCAGGGAGTGGATACCCAGGTTTCGGGTCAAGGTCGAGGCGAAGTTCCACAGCGCCCCCGCGATGCCCGCGCTTAGGATACCCCCGATCACCCCCAGCAGCAGGCCGCTCGGCGAAAGCCATTCCCCGGTGAAGGCCCCGTAGCCCACGCCCACCACGCCATTGAGGGCCGCCGCCACCAGGTTTGCCAGCAACGCCGCCACCAGCAAGAAGAACAGGCCAAGGGATTCTTCACTGTGGGACTCCGCCAGCGCAGGCGGAATGTCGGCGTGGGTTACCGTGTTGTGGCTCCATACCCAGCTGAACCCGGCAAAAGCGGTGATGAAGGCCGCCGCCAGGGCCAGGGCCAACCCTACATAAACCCTTGAGGGAAACTCATGCAGGGTCTGCCTGCCCAGTTCGGTAAACCCATTGGTCTGGCTGGCCAAAACGAAGACGATTCCTATCAGGGCAATGAACAGCATCAACAGGGTCATTCTGTGGACATTGTGCTGCCTGCCGCTGGTCCACCGGGCCACTATGAAAATCAGCAGCAAGGGAGAAAGCTCGAAGAACACGGCACCGGCCGAAGGGTCGGCCCATCGGAACGCCAGCCCCAGCACCGCAAAATCAAAGTAGCTGGCCACCACTCCACCCATTTCCGGCGAGAAAAAGCGTCGGCGGATGAACCCGTAGATTTCCCCGTTGCCCAGAACCCTCCAGAAAATCGCCAGCAGCAGCGCAAGAACGAATGCCGCAATGCCCAGCCGCATGGTTGCCCCGTATAGAAAGGGGTTGTGGTCTCCTCCCAGCGCGATAACCAGCGGCACCAGTCCAAAGAAGGCCACCGCCGCCAGCATGTAGGTAGTGGCGCCTACTCCGGTATTCCGAAACCGGTTGCCAGACTGGAGAGAGGTGGAGTTTTGGGCAGCCATAGTGCGGACATTAGAGCATAGGAATACGATGGTTTCAACCTTAATAACTGTTTTTCGTAACAGATCAGCCCAGGCAATTCCCATTGACTAACCACGAGCCCTGCGTTAGCCTAATTCCGTTAAGTCCCCCGCCCGTCGGGGTAGCTTTGCGAGGATGCAGAAAATGACACAGGAATCCCAGTCGGCCCTTACTCCCGAAGTCGAAGCGATGATCGGGGTGTCGGGCGACGTGGTCGAGGCTTGGGGAGTGGTCGATGGCGAGTACTTGCGCCGCTTCACCCAGGCAGTGATGGACCCGGATCCCAGGTACTGGGACAAGGAGTTCGCCGAGTCCACCCACTACGGTGAGATCATTACCCCTCCCATCATGGTCAGTTACCTGGCCTCCCGCATCAGGCCAGATCAGGACGACCCCGTTACCAGGGCCTTCGAGGAAAATCCCGAGTCTGACGGCATTGGCTCCATCGAGCGACCCGGAGAATTGCCGCCGGTACCCACAAACTTGGTGCGCGTCCTCAATGCGGGAAATGAACTGGAGATTTACAAGTATCCCAGCATTGGCGACAAGGTCTTCTTCCAGAACCGCTATTCCGACATTCGCGAACGGGTCGGCCGTGACGGAAGGGCCTTCCTGATTATCACCCGGGAGACCACCTACACGAACCAGAAGGACGAATTGCTGTGCATAACCCGGGCCTCGACTATCCGCAGATAGCAAGGGCGCCTGCCGGTTAATTGCTTGAAATCTTGGCGAGGTGGCAAAAATGAGCCTGCCGTTGGAAGAACTGCTCAAGCTGGAGGCGGAAGAAATTCTGGCCCACAACGAGCGGCCCAAAGCCGACGACCTGCGCAATAAGCAGCAGATCTACTACGA
>JAPPJA010000356.1 GCA_028874675.1 Chloroflexota bacterium | reverse complement strand
CGGGTTTCAAACCCGCCCTGGCTGCATTTCGACCGTTCTGCCTGTGCCATACCACTCAAAATGGAACGCTTCCTGTGCATTTGGCCTTGACCTTCATTCGAGCGCTGGCCAGAGCCCAGTAGGTTGAGGAACCAGTCAATTTAATCACAGACGGTCTCCCGGCAATCCGGCTTGCGCCGCTACGGCGGCCTCATCCCCCATTTCTTCGCAGATTTAGCTTTCAGCCCGTTTTCAGTTCAGCTGACGTGGGGCAATACCTGGGAGGTGAACCGGTCCAACTGTTCCTGCTGATTGGGTGAGGCGAAGCGCACGATGAAGTAGGTAACCCCGGCTTCACGATAGCTCCTGATGGCCTCGGCGCACTTTTCGGGGGGCCCGAAAACACACAGTAGCTGCTTGCTGACCGCCTCGTATGGGCGGCTGTAGTAGGCCTGCATGAAACGGTCGCCCTCGGCCAGGGCCTCGTCCTCTTCGTTCAGGTTGACCGAAATATACAGGGCGCGGGCCATTGTGCTGGCATCCCTTCCGCCGCTGGCAGCGTTTTCCTGGACCCGGTCCCAGCAGCGTTCGAACAGTTCAACGCTGGGCACATTGGTTATCCAGGCGTCTCCCATTTCGGCCACTCTCCTGAGGCCCCGCCTGACCCAGTTGCTGGAAATCCAGATGGGCAGCGGGTCCTGCAACGGCTGGGGTTCCAGGGTCACGTTCTTCAGGGGATAGTAGTCGCCTTCATAAGTTACGTCTTCTTCTGACCAGAGGGCCCTTAGGATACGGATCCCCTCTTCCATCCGGTCGGCGCGCTCGTTGACGGGGATGCCCACGGACTCATGCTCGTCAATATACATCTGGTTGTCGCCGCGTCCGGCGCCGGCGCCCAGGATTACCCTGCCGTTGGACACGTTGTCGATGGTAGCCAGGGAGTGGGCCAGGTGGACCGGGTGACGCAGGGCGGTCAGCTTTACGGCGGTGCCAATTTTCACCCGCTGGGTCCGGGCGGCAATGGCCGACATTATGGTAAGAGGCTCCAGCCTGGGCTTGGAGGTGATGCTGTCACCCACCCAGACCGAATCGTAACCCAGCCGTTCCACCGTTTCGGCCATCTGCCAGTTGAGCTCCACCCGGGGCCGTCCACCCTCGGAATAAACCAGGACGCCCCGTGTGGGAAGCAATACTCCAAAGTTGTCTATCGAGTCCATTCATGCCTCGCATGTAGGCGGCGTTCAGCCTGCCCCGGATGTATCAGGTCCGTCAATCGAAACGGGCCTGGAAACTAAACTATGGGCCAGCGGGACGGGTATGAAACGCCAACCCGCTGCAAAAGGTTTTCCCCCAATTCCTGGACCCTTTGAACCAGGGCCCATTCGTCAGCGAAAAGCGGGCGGTGGTCTTCCACGCGTACCTTGCCGTCCACAATCACGGTATGCACGCTGCGGCCGTCGGCATTGTAAACCAGGTTGTTCACTGGATTGAACAGCGTTCGCCATTCGGCCCGGCGGGTATCGAAGAGGACCAGGTCCGCCTTTTTCCCGACTTCGATGGAGCCGACTTCGTCACCCAGCCCCAGGGCATTGGCGCCCCCGATGGTAGCCAGCTCCAGGGCCGTTTCGGCGGGGATCATTCCCACGTCCCGGCGGGCATCCTTGTACAGCACCGCTGCCAGATACATGGAGCGCATGGTCTCCAGCAAGTTGGAATTGTTTCCGGCATCGGTACCCAGTCCCACGGTGGCGCCGGCAGCCAGCAGTTCGGGAAGCATTCCATCGTGGGCCACGCCATTCCCCCCCTTGATTGCCGCGGTGGGGCACATTACGACGGATGACCCATTCTGGGAGATGGCCTCCACTTCGGACTGATCTATCCCAAGGCCGTGGGCCAGGGTGAGGCTGGACTTCAGAATTCCCAGCGATTCGAGGTATTGGGTGGGACGCATGCCGTAAGATTGCAGGCAGTCCTGCACGTACCGGGACCCGTTGTTGAAGTGCAGGGTCATACGGGTTCCGTACTGGTCGGCCAGGGCTCCGGCGGCCAGCAGCAGCTCTTCAGAGGAAAATGATGGCGAGAATGGCATGGCCCACGCCCGCACCCGGTCTTCCAGCCGATGATCGTATTGCCTGATGGTCTGCTCCATCAGGCGAACCGCTTCGGCCGTTTCGTAAACGGGCAAGTTAATGGGGTTCGGCCGGTCGGTTACCTGCCACCCGACTACGATGCGGCAGCCGGACTCCTCGTAGGCCTGCATGCAGGCGTCAAGGCCCTTGGTGCTGCCCGGGTCCACAAAGCAGGTGGTACCGTACTTGAGAAGCTCGGTTATAGCCAGCAGTGAGGTGAGGTATTCCTCCTCGTCGGTCATTGCGCCCTGCAGGGCAAAAACGTTGGAGAGGTACGCGGGACCAAGGTCGTCGGGGAACACGCCTCGGGTGGCATGGGCGTAGCTGATGTGCATGTGCCCATTGACGAAACCGGGCGTAACCACCATATCGCTGGCGCCAATAACCCGGTCAGCGGGCACGTCGGCCAGTTCAGCAGACTTCCCAATCCTGGCGATACGCTGGCCTTCAATGAGCACGGAGCCGTCCTGTATTATTCGACGCTCCGGGTCAACGGTGACCAGGAACTTGGCCCCCTCGATCTTGATGCTGGAATCGGGCATGGGCTTAACTGCTCCCTGTTGGCGCGGCAGCACAATGACTTCCCGCGCCTTCTACTGGGCATATTAGTTTCGCGCAGGTAGTTCCGCAACCCTGGCGGCAAAGTCCGGGTTGATATAATTCAACAGAAAACAACAGCAGGAGGGCCATTGCCATGCCTTATTCCCCACTCAGCCTGGAAGGAATGACGGCGCTGGTTACCGGTTCCGGCAGAGGCATCGGCAGCGCGCTGGCCATTGGACTGGCCCAGGCCGGCGCGCAGGTAGCCGTGTCGGACATAGCAGACCAGATGGCCGGGGCCGAGGAGACGGCCGAGGCTATTCGCCGGGAAGGGGTGGCGAGCAGGGCTTACCAGCTTGACGTTCTGGACCTGAACAACATACGGGACACGGTTGACGAGGTGGTAAGCGATTTTGGGCGCCTGGACATTCTCGTAAACAATGCCGGAATCCGGCGTCGCCAGCCGGCCCTGGAGGTGACCGAAGAAAACTGGGATGCCGTAATCGACACCAACCTGAAGGGGCCCTTCTCCTGTTCCCAGGCTGCGGCGAGACCCATGATTGACCAGGGATTTGGGCGCATCATAAACATTTCGTCCCAGCTGGCGGTGGTGGCGGGAGAGAATCGGGCCGCCTATTGCGCCAGCAAGGCAGGCCTGGCAAACCTGACCCGAGTACTGGCCCTGGAGTGGCTCAGGCATGGGATTACGGTGAACGCCATTGGCCCCGGTCCGACTGAGACGCCGGGCCTGCAGATGGCAGATTCCAGGACCGATGAGGAACTGGCCGCAGACCTCTCGGCCCATATGCCCCTGGGACGCCGGATGACGCCGGAAGAGCTGGTGGGAGCGGCGATCTACCTGGCCAGCCCATCCGCCGGAGCCACAACGGGCCAATTGCTGATTGTGGACGGGGGATGGACCATCATCTGACGGCTTCAGGCGAACATCAAAGGAGGCAAATTGGCCCTTACATTTAGAATCAGGCAGGCCACCCTGGACGATCTGGACACCATGGTTGACTTTAATGCTGCCATGGCCCTGGAGACGGAAGACAAGGGCCTGGATCTGGAGGCTCTGAGGGAAGGAGTGGGGTCGCTGTTGAAGGATGATTCACTGGGGTTTTACCTGCTGGCTGAAAGCGGCGAAACGGTGGTGGGGCAGCTTATGGTCACCACCGAATGGAGCGACTGGAGAAACGCGCATTTCTGGTGGCTGCAAAGCCTCTACGTGGTCCCCGAGTTTCGGCGGCAGGGCGTGTTCAGGCTGCTGTACGAGCGGGTGTGCAAGCTGGCCAGCGATGCCGGAGATGTCTGCGGTTTGCGCCTTTACGTGGAACGGACGAATCATCGAGCCCAGCAGGCTTATGTCAATTTAGGCATGGCCCTTTCCCACTACGA
Organism: Chloroflexota bacterium; assembly: GCA_028874675.1. GTDB lineage: Bacteria > Chloroflexota > Dehalococcoidia > Lucifugimonadales > UBA3495 > Bin22. Next base: position 1,465 of record JAPPJA010000356.1, on the reverse strand, counting down.
TATGTATGAGGTGGAGTTCCAGGGATAGAGGGGCAATTGACTGCCCCGGGTGGAAGGATTATCTTATGTTAGCTACCTAGAGAGCCTTGCATCCTGGTATTACGATCCATGCCTGAATCAGCATCCGAGTACGACTACCTGGCCCGAGGGCAGGCCTTTCTCCAGGTGGGAAACTTTCCCGCCGCCATTGCCGACTTCACCCAGGCCTTGTCCATCAACCCCAGCTTTGCCGCCGCTTACTACTACCGAGGCATCGCCCAGCGTAATTCCGGCAACTATTCTCTTGCCATTGCCGACTATACTTCCGCCGTGGAGACTGAGCCGGACTACCCGGTGGCCTTCTACGCCCGGGGTGTGTTGCGCCGGCACCTGGAAGAGTACGAGGCGGCCATTGGCGATTACGACCAGGCTATCGAGCTCGAGCCCGAGGACGGCGACTTCTACTACGCCCGGGGTGTGGCCCACGCATCGCTGAAGCACTATGACGAGGCAATCCGTGACTTTCTGGAGGCGCTGGACCTTAATCCGGAAATGCCCAACGCCTGGTACAACCTGGGAATAGCCCACCGCGACCTGGGAAGACCGGAACAGGCCCTGGAGTATTACTCTTCCGCCCTGCAGCTGCGACCAAATGAACCGGACTATTGTTATGCCCGGGGGAATCTCTACAGCGACCTCCACCGGTACGAGGAGGCCATTGAAGACTATGACCGGGCGCTGGCTGCGGTGCCCTCCTTCGCCAATGCCTTCTACAACCGGGGCATTGCCCTGCGGAACCTGGGCAAGCCCGTGGAGGCGATCGCCTCCTTTAACGAAGCCTTTCGGTTTGGGCCGGAGTTTGCAAACCTCTTTATGAACCGCGGCATTGCTTTCGCCGACTGTGGAGATTACGCGGCGGCGCTGACCGACCTGGACCGGGCGCTGGAGCTGGATGGGGCCCTGGCCGCCGCCTTTCGGGCCAGGTCGGGGGTCCATGGAGTGCTGGGAAACGCCGAAAAGGCAGAAGCTGACCACCTGGAATTCGAACGGTTGAGTGAATAATGACCTCTTCCCTCCCGTCGCCGAGCGGGGTACCCATTGGAGAACAGCTCGGTTTCCTGGAATATCAGGTGACCGACGAAAACCTTCACATGTTCCAACAAGCAGTGGGATATCCGGCATCATCCTTTCCAAATTTAGCAGCCCTGGACCACTTTTTTGTCCTATTACAAAAACGCAATTTCCCGGTCCTGGAAAGTGTTACCCATGAAGACCGTTATTTTCGCCCGCCGGTGGCCGGTCGCAGGATCCAGGTGACCGGCTGGCTCCAGAATCAACGCAAAAATCGGGGGGTGGAAACCCTGACTGTGGAGACGTTCGCGGTGGACGAAATCGGGACCGAGATTTTGCGCAGCCAGCACGTCTTCCGGCTGGGCGCTGGGAGGGCTCCGGAGCGCCTGGGCCGCCGCCCTAGAAGCATCAGGGG
>JAPPJA010000330.1 GCA_028874675.1 Chloroflexota bacterium | reverse complement strand
TCAGCGATCAGGACCAGCGGGCCAAGGCCCTGGACCTGTTCAGCCGCATGTATTCCCCACCGTGGGCGGCAGCTTCGTCACCGACTACCTGCGCTCCACCGGAACGGAAGCCATGATCGGCGCCGACATCGTCAAGGTCGCTCCCGAACGCTACAGCTCCAACGTGGAATATCCCAGTTCCGCCATCGCCCAGCACCTGCGCGACATCGCCCAGGTTTACATGGCCGACCTCGGAACCCGGGTCTTCTACACCCAGCACGGCAGCTTCGACACCCACGCCGGCGAGTATGCCGCTCACCCGGCCCTCTGGAAGGACATCTCCGAAGGTGTGTCCGCTTTCTTCGAGGACCTGAAGGAGCACAATACCGGCGAGAACGTGATCATGTATCTGTTCTCCGAGTTCGGCCGCCGCGTCCGTGACAACGGCTCCGGCACCGACCACGGCGCAGCCGGCGTTGCCTTCGCCATCGGCGATGCGATTAAGGGCGGTATGTACGGCGAGTACCCGTCCCGCGAAGCCAAGGACCTGGAACAGGGTGACCTGGTCCCCAACTACGACTTCCGCGGCGCTTACACCACCATCGTGGAAGACTGGTTCGGCCTGGACTCTAACCCCATCGTCAACGGCAACTTCGAGAAGATGAGCTACCTGAAGTAAGCAGGAGCTTACACTCGAAACCTGGCGCTCAATCGAGCAGCCCGATTCAAGGATCGACGCCAACCAAGATTGAGTTTGAGGGCCGGGTGAACTTTCCCAACCGGGGCGGTTCCCCGGCCCTTGTTGACGAATAGTTTTACGCAAAGGAGACGAAAATGGCACAGAATACTGTAGCCGCCGGGCGAGCCTGGCTTTATAGCCACAATATCGGCCGCAACGGCGCCGCCGGTATGGGTTTCAGCCAGCCCGTCAGCATTGCCGCGGCCGATGATGGCGTCCTCTACGTCACCAACCGCGCCACCGAGCAGAACCCGGGCGGCATCCGCGTTACCAAGTTCACCGTTGACCAGGAATACCTGGGTGAGTTTGGCCGCCAAGGGCTGGCATACGGCAGCGATGAGCCCACCACCTTTACCTGGATTTCCGGCGTTGCCCTGGACAAGTCGGGCAATGTTTACGTAGCCGACGAGTGGCAGTGCCGCGTGGCAGTCTTTGACGCCGACGGCAACCCCCTCAGCGGCTGGGGCGTCAAGGGTGAAGGCGAAGGCGAGCTCAGCGGGCCCGCAGGAATGGCATTTGATGCCGACGACAACCTCTGGGTCGTCAACTCCTTCAACAGCCGCGTCCAGAAGTTCACCAGGGACGGCCAGTTCATCAGCGGCTTTGGCTCCAAGGGCGAAGCCGAAGGCCAGTTCGAAATGCCCGACGGCATTGAGATCGACAACAACGGCGACCTCTACATAGCCGACTGGGGCAACAACCGGGTCCAGAAGTTCACCGCCGGTGGCACTCACCTCCGCACCTTCTCCCACCAGGTCAACGGGCAGGATGCCCTCAACCATCCCACCGATGTCTGCGTGGACGGCGACGGCGATGTGTATATCACCGACTGGATGAACGACCGCGTGGTCATCTATGACCCCGAGGCCAAGCCCATCGCTTACCTGGAAGGGGACGCGGTCGAGGTCTCCAAGTGGGGCCAGATGGGTCTCGACGCCAACCCTGACATGGTCAAGGCCCGCCGCCGGGTACCCGACCTGATCGAACAGCAGCGCAGGTTCGTCAAGCCCGCCGCCTGCACCTACGATCGGGAAAACAACCTCCTGTTCGTGGTGGACACCGCCCGCAACCGGGTCCAGGTGTACGAAAAGGACCACGAATACATGGACCCGCAGATCAACCTGTAGGTCCCGCCCTCAACGGCAGAATGTCAGGGACGGGATATTCTCCCGTCCCTGATGGTTTTTCCGGAAGGCCAGGCCCCCTATGCTATAATGCACGGGTCACCCATAGGGCCGCCCTTCCAACTCATTATGTCGGCCCATTCCGCCGCACCGGAGCGCAAACATTGACCACCCAGGAAGAACTTGTTGCCAGGCTGAGGCCCCTGGGCCTGCGATTGACCCCGCAGCGTCTGGCTATTGCGGAAGTGGTGGTCAACTCGGCCGACCATCCGTCGGTGCGTGACATCTACGAGCGGGTCAGGGCCTTCTTCCCTTACGTAACTATTGCCACAGTCTATTCCACCCTGGACGTCCTGGAGAAGGCCGGCATAGTGCGTGAGCTCCCCTTCCAGCGTCTGTCCCGCTACGATGCCAACCTTTCGCCTCACGCCAACCTGGTCTGCGTTGGCTGCGGCATAGTGGTGGACGCCGATGTTGGACAGGACATGGTATCCGAGCTGACGGACATCATCAGCGGCAACGGAGACTTCCACGTCTCATCACAAAGGGTGGACTTCTACGGCTGGTGCCCCGGCTGCCGGCCCGCTTCCGCCAATTGATTAGAGCAGTTTCCGCTCGAGATAACCGCTCCCTCTCCCACCCCAATCCCGGGCTTCTCCTTTGGGTTTCCTCAAACCCCTATGCGCAGCCGCGTACCCGGTAAGGCAACTGGTAACAGTTCAGAGTTGGTGGGATTTTCCGTTCAGCCAGCCCCGTCATACCGGCTTTCGCCGGTATCCGGGGATCTTTGCGGCCCTTGTCCTGTAAGCGCCGTTAGCCTTGCTGGATTCCGTCCTGCGCCAGAATGACGCCAGACCTCCTCAAATATCAACCTTAAACTGTTACGGCAACTGGCGGAAGGTTGCCCTTCCTGCCTCGTTGCCCTACAATCTGCCTGCTATGACTAATGATTCTGTATTGGCACACCCCGAATACCTGGCTGACCCCGGCTGGCTGCGAACCCACCGAGACGACCCCGACCTGGTAATTGTTGACCTGGACGCTGAGGCCGGATACCTGCGGGGGCACATCCCCGGGGCGGTGTTCCTGGACAACAACTACGAGCGCAATCCGGAGACCGGCTGGGTGGACACCATGCCGCCGGAGCGGTTTGCCTCAGTCTGCCACTCCCTGGGCATTGGCGATGGGACCCTGGTGGTAGCTTACGACAACAACATGAGCCTCCACGCCGCCCGTTTCTGGTGGACATTGAGCTACTACGGGCACCGAAACGTCCGTGTACTGGACGGTGGCTGGCGCCGCTGGGTTGCCGAGGGAGGAGAGGTGGCCTTTGACCGCACGGCTGCCCGTGAATCCGGCGGCTTTACGCCGCAGGTTGACCCATCCCTCATAGTGGGCTACGACGAGGTGCGGGCCGGCTGCAGCATTGGCGGCCCAAACGCCGGCGACACGGTTATCTGGGACACCCGGACCTCGGCCGAATACTCCGGCGCCGTCAGCCGCAACCTACGTCCCGGGCACGTTGCCGGAGCAGCCCACCTGGACTGGATGGACCTGATGGACCGGCAATCCCACCGCTTCAAGTCCCCAACCGAAATGCGGACGCTGCTGGAGGATGCGGGCATAAGTCCCGACAAGGCGGTCTTCGCTTATTGACAGGCTGGCCTCCGTGCGGCGCACGGCGTGTTTCTGTTGAACCTGCTGGGCTACCAGCGGGCCCGCAATTACGACGACTCCATGTACGAATGGGCCAACCTGGAAGAGAGCCAGGCGCCCATGGAAAGCGGTTGTTAAGGATTAGGAATGGGGTGTGAAGAATGAAGAAGACATTGCGTACTGAGAAAGAGTGGTCCCGTAATGTCGGTACAGAGAGTTTTCCAGTGTCGTTTTTGCACGAGTACGCCGTAGGGATCATTTGGGATATGCTGGTGCATTCTAATTCCGACTCAGTTCACTTACCCTTGCTTGACGGGACTGTTTCAAGGAATTTGATGGAAGATGTGGATAAGGTGATTATTCCCGACGCTCTACAATCCATAGCCGGAAAAATTCCTGATATTTCGTTGCTCCGAGATTCCCGACCAATTAAGTGCATAGAGGTTATAGTCACCAATCCAGTGTCAGAGCAGAAAGCCAAGGCTATAGAGAACTTAGGAGTAGAACTGTTTCAGGTTCCAGTACGCAATGAGAACGAACTACGTTCCCTGTTCGCTTCGGTGCCAGAGCAGACGAGGTCGTGGTGGGCAAAGCGGGATGAAACGAGTGAGCGACAAGGCGAAACTCTATATTTGGCCGACAAGAGAAGAATTGGATTCAAATGGCGAGGTTCACCCAGAGACTGGCAAGCTAGAGCGGACAGTGCCATTTCAGAGTTAATGGATAATCTCCATTGGTGCAGTCCAGAGGTGCGTCGAGCTTTCCTTGCCTGCCTAAAAGAAATGGAAAGTCTAGAATCGTTGTTTCCCATTCGCCCAGACAACCCCAAGTATAAGTCTTTACAAGAAGAGCAATAAACTCCCGAAGTGTGTAGCACGATTCAACCAATCCAAGGGTTAACTGATTCCAAAGAGAGGAGATTATGACAACAGGAGATGGATTCGCCAGGCCCGATTTGCTGGTGGACGCAGCCTGGGTGGAAGAGCACCTGAGCGACCCCGATGTGGTGGTGGTTGACGGCGACCTGGAGGCCGGATACCTGCGGGGCCATATTCCGGGCGCGGTACTGGTGCCCGATAACTATGCCAAGGACCCTGAAACCGGCCGGGTCCACATCCTGGCGCCTGAAAAGTTCGCCGCTTTCTGCCAGAACCTGGGCATCGGCGACGACACGCTAGTGGTCGTGTATGACAACAACCAGAGCCTGTATTCCGGCCGCCTCTGGTGGTGCCTCAACTACTACGGTCACACCAACGTCAGGGTACTGGACGGTGGCTGGCGTACCTGGGTCAACGAGGGAAGGCCCATCAGCTTCGACCGGGTTTCGCCCAGGGAGGGCGGCGCTTTCACCCCCAGGACCGATGAGTCAATAATGGTCAAGGTGGATGAACTGAAAGCGGCCTGCAGCCTCGACGACGCCGTCATCTGGGACGTTCGCAGCGACGGCGAGTACACCGGCGCCAATGACCGGGGCAACCAGCGGGCCGGACACATTCCCGGGGCGGTGCACCTGGAATGGTTCAACGTTATGGAGCGGGACAGCCACAAGTTCAAGCCCGCCGCCGAAATCCGGCAGATGCTCAACGACAAGGGCATTACCGCTGACAAGGCGGTCTTTGCTTATTGACAGGGCGGCATCCGTGCGGCGCACGGCACCTTCCTGCTCAAGCTTCTGGGGTATGACCGGGCCAAGAACTACGACGGCTCCATGGGCGAGTGGGCCAATCGCGACGACACCCCGTTGGAGGTATAGGAGCAACCACTTACCTCCAATAAGCTGGAACAAGAGGCCGGCAGAGATACATTACTGGATACCAAAAAAGACCGGCACCTGCAGTTTACAGGGGCCGGTCATTTACACCCGCAGCGTTTGCGCGGACGCTGAGAGTCTAGATCTCCACGCTGTGTACCACTGAGATTTCCTCGATGGGCACCACGTGCGAGAGTATGAACTGGGCCACGTCCCGGCGCATGGGGTCCTCCATGTCGCAGTCCTTCAGGTAGCTGAAATTGGGGAAGGCTTCGTCCATA
>JAPPJA010000352.1 GCA_028874675.1 Chloroflexota bacterium | reverse complement strand
CGGTCAGCAGTACCTCTTCCTTCCGGCTCCAGTTGCCGCGACAGACGTGGACCCCCAGCTTGATTCCCTGGATTCCCTCGGCTAGCTCGTTCATCAGCCGCAGGGCAAACTCGAGCTCGGTGGTGGGGTCCCGGCGCTGGGGCAGTGAGGCGCACATGAAGGTTTCGCTGGACTCTTCCCCCAGTACTACCTGGGTCAGGATGGGCTCGTCATACTGGATGAAGTCGCACCCCTGGTCCCTGAGCTTGATGGTCTCTTCCCGCAGAATTTCCACCACGTCCCTGGCCAGGTCCTCCGGGGTTGGGTAAATCTTGTCCGACAGCCCTTCAAACCAGCTGGAACGGGTGAGCATGTAGGGTCCGGGCAGGGGAATCTTGATGGGCTTGTCGGTATGCTGCTTCAGGAAGGCCAGCTCATTCAGGGACAGCCCCTCCTGGCAGGAAATCTTCTCCGTGACTATGGGGCTCTTGATGGCGAAGGCGGGAACGTCCAGCGCGCGTAGCTGTTCTTCCAGGCGGGCGCGGTCCCTGGCATAGTCGAGCAGGTCCGACACCTTCATCAGCTGCATGCCGGCAATCTTGCCGACAACATAGGAGTAAAAGTTGTCCCGCCGCTGCTCGCCGTCGCTGATGATGTCGGTGCCAGCCTCTTCCTGCTCCTTGAGGGCCTGCAGAACCGCCTTGTCAGCCACGGCATTGAATTCGTCCTCGGTTATTTCGTCGGCCTGCCGACGGCGGAGGGCCTGAATCAGTTCCGGCGGCCTGGGCCAGCTTCCCACAACGGTCACCGGAAACAGGGGAGCGTCTGCCATTGTTTCCTCCAGGTCAGATTGAATTCGTTACTCTCTTGGCTAACTGGGCTCAGAATCGCCCCCAGGGGAGCCGTCTAGTCGGCCCACTGGGGTTCGCGCTTCTCCAGAAAAGCGGTAATTCCCTCCTGCGCATCCTGGGCCAGCAGGTTTTCCACCATGGTGCGCTGCGCCATGTCGTACGCCTCGGGCCGGTCCACCTGCAGCTGCCGGTAGAACGCCTGCTTGCCTATGGCCAGCGTATAGGAACTGGCGCGGGAAATGTGCCGGGCCAGTTGCATAGTAGTCTCGGCCAGTTCCTCCGCCGGGACAACCCGGTTGACCAGTCCCCAGTCCATCGCTGTCCTGGCCGTAATGGGAATGCCGGTCAACAGCATTTCCATGGCATGCTTGGCGCTGACCGCGCGGGACAGCGCGACCGCCGGCGTGGAACAGAACAACCCGATTTGCACCCCCGGCGTGCAGAAGCCCGCGTCTTCCGACGCCACCGCCAGGTCGCAGGTGGCAACCAGCTGGCAGCCCGCCGCCGTTGCCAGGCCCTGCACCTGCGCTATGACCGGTTGGGGCAGCAGGCGAATGGCCTCCATAACTTCGGTGCATTCCGCAAAAATGCAGGTGTAGGATTCCTCGTCAGATCCCACCATTTCCCGCAGATCGTGGCCCGAACTGAACACGGGCCCATCCGACTTCAGCACCACCGCCTTGATGGTGGAGTCATCCTTGATCTGACCCAGCCGGTCCTTCAGCGCCGCCAGCACTTCGCTGGACAGCGCATGGCGGCGGGAAGGGTTGTTCAGGGACAGGACCGCCACGTTGTCAACTAACTCGAAAATGACGACATTGTCGGACATCGCTGAAACTCCTGCCGTTGCCGCTATTGTCTGGCCCACTGCGCCCAAGTGTAAGGCACGGGCAGTTTAACATCCCCTCTTTCGCGGGTCTAGTTCAGGAAACTGCCCGTAAGGGTTCAGAGTTGGTGTGTTACAAGGCTGGAAAACCCGTCGTTACCGCGCAGGCGGGAACCTGGAACCTGGGCAAGTCTTGGGGTTGGTAGGGCGCAAGGCCTTGCGCCCCTACGAATTAGGGCGTATGACGGGTGTATGGGCAGGCAATTCCCTCAACTCTGGACAGTTATAACTGCCCCAGAAACTCCCTATTCCTTGACCGACGAGGGCTCTCGCGGCGGTGCCTGGGCGGCCAGGAGGGGCGCCTGGTCCGCAGCTTGCTATCCTGGTGAAGGTCTCCAGTGTCTGCGCCAAGGCCCAGCGAAAGAAACAAAAATGGAAGAGGACCGCAGATAGAACAGAACCGCTGATGGAAGAGTCCCGCCGCTCACCGGCTAAGGGCATTGCCGATTATCCACGCCGCTGGAGGACAGCCGATGCCGAAGCCGAAAAAGGGGCCAAAGTCGCGGGTGGCCGTCTGGCCGGTGAAGTAGAGGCCCGGAATGCTGGACTGGAACCGGCTGTCCAGTACCGGAAAGCCCTCCTCCACCTGAAGGCGCCGGGTGATGCTGGGGTCACGCAGGTAAGGCTCCCGGGCCACCTCCACCCGGTACCCGGTGGCCAGGACAATCTGGTCCACGTTCAGGGAGCTGCCTTCATCCAGGGAAAGGGCAACCGAGCCATCCCCGTTCAGACGGGCGCCCGTAATTCGGGTGTTGGGCCGCAGGTGGACATTATCTCCCTGGATGCGCGGTTGCAGCCAGGGTTCCAGCTTGAGGCGTCCCTCGCCCCAGAGACGCTGGTAAATGCCGTCCCGCTCACCGGCGCTCAGCTCCTTGAACCAGCCAGGTCTTTCCCTGGTGCGGTCCATCAGGTCGTCGATCCAGTCCCAGTCGGACTCCGTAAAGGCGGGGGTGTCGTGGCGGTAGATGATGTGAATGTCAGCTCCTGCTTCCTCGTTGATGAGGGCAGCCCACTCGAAGGCGCTCTGCCGCCCGCCCACGATGGCGCACCGCTTGCCCTTTAACCCGCTGAAGTCAACGAAGTCGCAGGTGTGCGCAAATTTCTGACGGGGCAGCAGGGAAGCCACGTCCTCCGGTATGTTCCGGTAGTGGGTCAACCCCGTGGCGGAAAGCGCCCGCCTCGCGTGAATTTCCGAGCCATCATCCAGAACTGCCGCGAAGGGCAACGCAAGGTTCTCCGTCCACCGCAGGTTCCGCACGAAGTTTCGCTGTACCGCAATTCCACTCCGTTCCTGGAACCACCGGCAGTACTCCAGGTACAGCGAAAGGGAAATGGGCGATACACCCTCCGGAGTCAGTCCCCGCTCGCTTACGAACTTTTCAAAGGTTAACTCCCCCACGGCGTCCAGGTGCCAGGAGGTCGGTGACCGCAGCAGCATACCCGAGGGCATGTGGTCCCGCCAGAAGCTCATGGGATCGCCCACCACCACACAGTCCAGGCCAAGCCGTCGCGCATAAGAAGCTGTGGCCAGGCCGTAGGGGCCGGCGCCTATGATAAGCAAATCCGTTTCCGTCATGGCCTGTAAATAGCAGGGGCAGGTGGACCTGTCAAGAGAGTTTCCGGCCGGAATCGAATAGTGTTCACTTCGACAATCCTGCCGCCGTATTGCCTGTATTGGATTGTGCCCTTTCGCCGCTGCCTGCGTGGTTTCGTCTCCAATGACAGTAATTATTGACAGACCGGGGTTTCTGTAATATAAAGCTGCTTACTACGCGAACAAAGTAGTAATCGATGTGCAGGAGGATAAAACCGAAGCATTAAGATAGCAATACAAATTTACGCAATTCGTAAAAAAGAGGAGGGAATTTGTGGGAAAGCTAGTCAAACGATATAGCAGATCTTTCAATGCCCGCCTATGGGTGATTCTGCCCTTGGTCGCGGTGCTGGCAGTGGCTTGCGGCTCTGCTGATGAACCTGCCGCCGCCCCCGCGTCGGAAGCGCAGGAAGCAGCTCCCACGGCTACATTTGCGCCCCAGATGATTCCTGCGGCCACCTCGGCTCCGGCCGAAGCTATGGCCCAGCCTGAAGCGCCGGCCCAGGGCGCGGGCGGCTCTTCGGGAGCAGATACTTCCAGCCAGGCGGCTCCCGCTCCCACCGCAGCGCCTGCCCCCACCGCCGCTCCACCGGCAGCAGACCCCGCCAAGAATCACGCTGTTGTGGTTACTGAAGCGGAACCCGCCAGCGTCGGAGCCTGGAGTGAAGGCTGTTCTGCGGAAATCCATAGCATGGGCTGCCAGGACTTTGTCACCGACTTCCTGACCTGGCTGGACGACCGCACCGCCGAGATCGTTCCTCTTTCCGGTGTTGTGGACTGGGAACAGATTGATATTGACCGCTGGCAGTTTAACCTGCGGGATGGCGTCAAGTTCCACAACGGCGCTCCATGGAACGCCGCCGCCGCCAAGTACGGCATCGAGTACAACGCCTTCCCCGACAATCCCAGCGCGTCGGTTACCTGGACTGGCCCGGACATGACCGCCGAGGTCATTGACGACTTGACGGTCCACGCCGTTTGCCCGAATCCCTGCCCCATCTATCCTCGCACCGCCCTGTTCGCCGATTTCCAGGACCCGGTTTGGTTTGAATCCATAAAGGATGATGACGAAGCCCGTTCCACCAACACCATCGGCTTCGGTCCTTACAAGATTATCGAACACACGGGTGGCGTCAAGACTGAGTTCGAGGCATACGAAGACTATCTGCCCAACGAAAACTGGTTCTCGCAAATGCCCACCATTCAGTACTTGACTCACACCTGGCGGGCGGAAGCCACCGTGCGCGCCGCGATGATACGGACCGGTGAAGCGCACTGGGCTGCTGACATCGGTTTCGAAGAAGCCGAGACCGTGAGCAAGACCGTTAGCGGAAAGACCGCAGAGGTTTACACGCTGGTGTTCGACACCGTCTTCCATGAAGAACTGGCCAAGCAGAAGGTCAGGCTGGCCCTGTCTCACGCTGTGGACTGCCAGACCATGCTGGACTCCTTCTTCAACGGTCAGATCCCGTGCCACCAGGCTATTTCCATGAAGGGCACAGTGGGCATCACCGATGCCAACTCTGCTCCCAGGGAATACAACCCTGAACTGGCAATGCAGTTGCTTGCGGAAGCCGGCTACAATCCGGACAACGAGATCAACATCAACACCCGCCCCGGCTCCAACATCCGCGGCGAGGAAATCCTGGAGTCCGTGGTCCAGTCTTGGCGCGAAATTGGCGTCAACGCTAACCTGAACTCCTTTGGCGACCTTGGCGCCGCCAGGGAACTGCAGATCTCCGGCTGTGGCCGCTTCTCCGGCGAGCCCGACTACCAGGCAGCCATGGACTGCGCCGACCGGGATCCCCCGGGACCGGCCTTCGTCAGCTCTCACGCCTACGAGGTCGCTACCTCCAACGAGATCCTGGACATGCAGCGGTTCAACAACTCCCGTCTGAGCTGCTTCAGCCGCAGCAGTCGCCACTGCACCGCGGAATTCGAAGCCTGGAAGACGGAAGCCAATTCCATTCCGGAAGGTCCGGAACGGACCAAGGCCATGGAAGAGATCGCCGACTTCGCCTATGAACAGGCTATCTTCCTGCCCTTCTTCGAGGTTGTGTACGTTTACGGTCTGGCCGACGACATCGATTGGCAGCCCTACTACGCGCCGCGCCTCCGGGGCAACACCCTTCGGTTCACCGAGTGATCAGAACCATAGCCGCCTACTTCCCTGATGGGGAAGGGCAATAGCAAAATCGGGGGGCGGGTCGCAAGACCCGCCCCCGTCTTGGTTTAGATAAGCAG
>JAPPJA010000463.1 GCA_028874675.1 Chloroflexota bacterium | reverse complement strand
TCTTCGGTTTCTCTTGGGTCTGCCGGGGTGCGGGGCCGCGTCCCCGGCTGGGCTCCACCGTCGGCCAGGCGGTGGTAATGACGTTTATTGTGGAGTAAATCCGCAGGGGGCGCAAGGGGAGGGAACGGGCGGAAATGGGCTAGACTGGGCCTGGTATCAGGCTATTTTTATTCTGGCGGAGGAGGTGAGAGATGAGCCCAAGGGTAAGAGGACGCGTCCCCAGGCGCAAAAGCAATAATCACTTTATCGAGAACCACAGGGTGCCCACCAGGGACGGCCTGAGCCTGGCCACGGACATACACAGGCCCCAGGTTGAGGGCAATCCGGTGGAAGAGCCGTTGCCGGTACTGCTGCAGCGGACGCCCTACGGAAAGGGGTCCGGGGCCAGGCAGGAAGAGGCGGCATTCTTCACAAATCACGGGTACGTCACGGTGATCCAGGACTGCCGGGGGCGGTATGACTCGGAAGGGGGGTTCACCAAGTACATAGACGAGGGCCAGGACGGGTACGACACCGTGGAATGGCTGGGGCGGCAGCCCTGGTGCAACGGGCAGATAGGCACATTCGGCCTTTCCTATGCCGCGCACACCCAGGCCGCCCTGGCATCGCTGGACCCGCCGCACCTGTCGGCCATGTGGCTGGAATGCGGAGGATTCGCCAGCGCGTACCACAGCGGGTGCCGCAACGGGGGGGCGTTCGAGCTGCGGCAGGCAACCTGGGCATTTCGGGAAGCGCTGGAAAGTTCCGAGGCCCGGGCGAATCCCGACACAACCAGGGCCGCCCTGAACAAGCAGAACATGCGGGAGTGGTTCGCCAGGTTTCCCTGGAAGCCGGGGCACTCGCCGCTGAGCTGGACGCCCGACTACGAAGAGTACCTGTTCACGATATGGGGGAACGACACCTTTGACGAATACTGGCAGCAGGCGGGACTGTGCGCCATGGCCCACTACGGTCCCTTCGCCGATGTCCCGCAAGTCCACCAGTGCAGCTGGTACGACCCATACGCGGCGGGCACCATCCAGAACTACACGGCCCTTTCCCGGCTAAAGGCGAGCAACGTATCCCTGATAATGGGGCCGTGGACCCACGGAGCCAACGCGGTCACCTATTCGGGCAACGTGGACTTCGGCCGCCGGTCCACGCTGGAGAACGCCGAGGAAGGCAGCTACAACGAGCAGCGGCTGGCTTTCTTCGACCACTGGCTTAAGGGCGCGGACAACGACTGGGTGGAGCGGCCGCCCGTAAAGCTCTTCACAATGGGCGGCGGCAGCGGCCGGCGAAATCCCGAGGGCAGGCTGGACCACGGAGGCAAATGGACAGGAGAGCAGGCCTGGCCGCCGGAGCGGGTCAAGGAGACGGCCATGTACCTGCACCGGGGCGGGAAGCTCTCCATCGCCATGCCGCAGGTTGAAGAACACGCCAGCCGGTTCCGGTTCGACCCGGAAAATCCGGCGCCAACCATCGGCGGCAACATTTCCTCGGGGCTGCCCATAATGGAACCCGGCGGCTTCGACCAGAGGGAGTCGGAGGAGTTTTTCGGCTGCCAGGAACCCTATCTACCCCTGGCCTCGCGGCCGGACGTCCTGGTGTTCCAGACGGAACCGCTGGCGGAGAGCCTGGAAGTCACCGGGCCGGTAACGGCGAACCTGTGGATAGCGTCGAGCGCGGTGGACACCGACTTTACGGCCAAGCTTATAGACGTCTATCCGCCCAGCCGAGACTACCCGGAGGGTTACGCGCTCAACCTGACCGACGGGGTGTTGCGGACCAAGTTCAGGAATTCCTGGAGCGAACCGGAGCTGATGGAACCGGGACAGGTTTACCCCATATCCATCGAGCTCTATCCGACCAGCAACCTCTTTGCCCAGGGCCACCGCATACGGCTGGACATCTCCTCCAGCAATTTCCCCCGCCTGGACGTCAACGGGAACACGGGAGAGAACCCGGCCCTGTCTCCGATCAGGCTTGTCGCCACCAATACGGTATATCACGACTATGGTCGCCCCTCGCATATTTCCCTTTGGACGGCGGCCGCAGACTGCTAGTTTTTCCCCCGGCATAAAACAGGAATATTTTCTTTTTCCCGGGGCGGGTCTATTCCCGCCCCTTTTCTTTTGCCAGGATGCGGGAGTGGGGGCGCTACTCGCCGGCGAAGAACTTGCGGGGGTTCAGGACCATAAGCTGGTGAATGTCGGCCTCCGACGCGCCCAGCTCCCGCAGGCGGGGCAGCACTTTGCGGGGGATAAAGTTGTACCCGTCCGGGTTTGCCCTGCGGCGCTCTTCCTGTACCTGCTCTCCGTGGCGGGCCTTGGGCACCGAGTAGTCGTGGGACAGCATGATCCGCTCAGTGAAGCCCGCGTCCATAAGTTTCCTGGCAATTTCCGTGCGCCCTTCCCAGTCGGGCGTACCTGGCACACGACCACCGGGGTAGCGGTCCAGGCCCAGCCAGACTCCCTTGTCCAGCAGGCCCAGCAGGTAGTCCATGTCGGTATCATCGTTGCTGTGCCCGATGTAGACCCGGTTCAGGTCAACACCTTCCTCCTCCAGGATAGCCACCTGCTGCTCACCCACCCGGTCTGGCGACCAGGTATGGGTGGATATGGGCGCTCCGGTCTGCAGGTGGGCTCTTGCCGCCGCCCTCAGCACCACCTCCTGCGGCTGGGTGATGCCGCCCCGGTCGCTGGCCACCTTGATTACCGCGGCCTTCACACCCGTATCTTCAATGCCCTGCTCGATTTCCCGGACGAACATTGGCGCAATGACGTCCGGCGAAACTTCGCCAAAGGGACGGGGGACCGCCAGGTGGTTGCCGGTGGCGACGACTATGTTCACCCCGCTCTGCCGGGCTACCTCGGCGATCATACCTATGTCGCGACCCAGATCAAAGGTGCTGACGTCGATAATGGTCTGGACGCCCGCTTCCTCCCTGGCCTCCTTCAGGGCTGCCACCGACTGCTGGATTATTCCCTCCCGGTCGATGATTTCCGGGTAGGTGTGCCGCAGGCCCGCGGCGTTGGTTCCCACGTGCTCGTGGCTCAGGGTGAACCCCAGGTCCTCTCCGGCAATGGGTCCAAGTACGGTTTCAATAGTTGGCATCTCCTGGCCTCCATAAGCTTAGATATATCCCGTGGCGGCAAACCCGCCATCGAATGGGCAATTTATGTGTCTGGTATTTTATACTCCAAGTACGGCCACGCAATCGCCCGTCAGTTGCGGCAAGGCGGCGTGTGCCCCTGGATTTTTGAAGCTTCTATGCCTACGGGAGGAGAGATGTTCGAAGGATTTGAAGAGAGGAAGGTAACAACCACCGGAGCCGCCATAAATCTGGTAGTCGGAGGCAGTGGGCCTCCGCTGCTACTGCTGCACGGCTACCCCCAGTCCCACGTCATGTGGCACAAGGTGGCTCCCCAACTTTCCCAGCACTTTACGGTGGTGGCCGCCGATCTGCGCGGCTACGGCGACAGTGACAAACCCGCCGGTGACCCGGAGCACTTCAACTACTCCAAGCGTGCCATCGCGCGCGACCAGGTGGAAGCAATGGAAAGCCTGGGGTTCCAGACCTTTTACCTGGCCGGCCACGACCGGGGCGCGCGAGTCTCCCACCGGCTTACCAAGGACCACCCCGAACGGGTGCTCAAGCTGGCCACACTGGACATCATACCCACTCACCGAATGTTCCAGATAGTCAACAAGGAAATGGCGGCCAACACGTACCACTGGTTTTTCCTGATCCAGCCCTACGACTTTCCGGAGAGGGTTATTGGAGCCGACGCCGACTATTTCATCCGGCACAGCTTTCAGCGGGGCGATAACTGGCAGGAAGTCTTTCCCGAAGAAGCTATATCGGAATACGTGCGCTGCTCCACCGACCCCGCCACTATCCATGCCATATGCGAGGACTATCGGGCGGGGGCAAGCATCGACCTGGTCCACGATGAAGGGGACTTCGCCAACAAGATTACCTGCCCGCACCTGGCCCTATGGAGTGACCGCGGATATGTGGGACGTACTCAGGATGTGGTGGGGGTGTGGAGCGACTACTCCACCAACGTGAGCGGCCACTCAATGCCCTCGGGACACTATATCGCCGAGGAACTGCCCACGGAGACCTATGGAGAGTTGAGGGACTTCTTCCTTGCTCCCTGATTAGCTTCCGCAGAAACAACCCCAAATCAAAAGGGACGGGCGTTTACCCGTCCCCCTTTTTTCCTAGGCCAGGCTGGCCTATTCGAGCCAGGTAGTTGACGGCCAACACGCGCCGCCGGGCATCAGCACGGCCTGGCCTGGGGCAGTCCCTGTTCAATGGCCCGCATCTGGCACTCGAGGCAAAGCTGCTCTTCCTCCAGTTCCGTGGCAGCCCAGATATTGTCGCCTTCTTCCCCGCACAGGAACCGGGGGACCGTCTCTTCCCAGGATGACGCCGACAGCGACTCAACGTAATGAATGTATCCGGTCCTGTCCAGATTCCCCCACCACCAGGGACAGAACTCGCGGTTCATTTCCTCGGCGGTAGCCTCACTCACCCAGCCCTCTTCCGGAAGTTCCACGACCCAGGACATCCGACCATCGGCCTGGGCCTCCCGTATCGCCTTCAGTTCCCCGCCGCGAATGCAGTCCCGCACCATGGAAGTAGGGATCCTCAGCCTCTGGGAAGCCTCCCTGATGGTAACGCGTTCCATACTATTCCCTCTGCCACGAAAGCCGCCACGGTTTATTGACCCTTGACGAATTTCCGGAGATTTTCTTGCAGGTTGCGGGCATTATGGTGCATTTGCACGAAAAAGTAAAAGCCCCCGGCGTGCAGAATGCAGCGCCCGGGGGCTTGCCAATTCCGGTTGCCCGTCGATGGGCGGGTTATCAGCCTACTCCGGCCTCCTTGGCTTCCTTCGTAGCCTTCAACCAGCGCCAGCGCTGCAACGGGTCGCTTACCGCCCTCATCCACACACCGAACAGGTTGAAGGACAGGGCAGTCAGGAAAATGGCCGTGCCAGGTACGACCACTACCCACCAAGCTGTAACGATGTAGTCCCGGCCCTGGGAGAGCATCAGGCCCCAGGAAGACTCAGGGGGCTGGATGCCAAAGCCCAGGAAGCTCAGGGTGGACTCGGTAAGAATGTTCCGCGGCACTTCCAGGGCGGCCAGGGTCAGCAGCGGCGTAATCAGATTCGGCAGCACATGCCGACCGATGATCCTGGCGTCGCTGGCGCCAATGGCACGCGCCGCATCCACGAAGGCCTGCTCACGGAGCGAGAGCACCACACCCCTGGTAACGCGGCAGAACAACATCCACCGGGCCACAGCGAACACGATGATAATGTTGGTGAAGCTGGGCCCTAATATGAACAGCACCATTAGGGCCAGCAATAACAGGGGCACGGACATAAAGATGTCCACCGCCCTCATTATGATGTCGTCCAGAATACCCCTGTAGTAGCCGGCGGTTATGCCCAGGAATACGCCAATAACGCTGGAAACCAGCACACCCAGCAGCCCCACCGAAATGGAGATCCTGCCGCCGTAAATCAGCCTGCTGAGATAGTCCCGACCCAAGTGGTCAGTCCCCAGC
>JAPPJA010000524.1 GCA_028874675.1 Chloroflexota bacterium | reverse complement strand
AACCGGATGGCGCAGGATGTGCTGCGGGACCTGGGCCTGCCGGACCCGCGCCGGATACTGGGGGAGTATCCCTTCAACCTCAGCGGCGGCATGTGCCAGCGGGTGATGATCGGCATTGCCCTGGTGCTGCAGCCCAGGCTATTGATAGCGGACGAGGCCACGTCGGGGCTGGACGTTACCCTGCAGGCGGAGATTCTGGACCGGTTGAAGCGGCTGTGCCGGGACTTGAACTCGGCGGTGCTGCTGATAACCCACGACATGGGCATTGTGGCGCACATGGCGAATCGAGTGGGAGTGATGTACGCGGGAAGCCTGGCGGAAACAGCCGACGTGATACCCCTGTTCAAGGAGCCGCGCCATCCTTACACCTGGTCGCTGATACAGTCTCTGCCCAGGCTGGACGACGTGGGGCGGAGGCTGCAGCCGCTGCGGGGCAGTCCGCCTGATATGGTTAACCTGCCTGAGGAGTGCGCCTTTCTGCCGAGGTGCCACAAGGCGCTCAGCCAGTGCCGGGTAAATCCCAGTCCGCCGCTGGAAGAGGTGGGAGAGAACCACTGGGCGGCCTGTTTCAACCCGATGACGGAGTAAAGCTCGGCACGGCCACTTGATTGCTAGGCGCGCCGACCTCTTGCGGCGGGCCTGTTTCCACCGCCCGAGGCTGGGGTTGCCAGGTCAACCACCAGCATCTCCAGGGCGAGGTCTTCCGAGTCAACCCGGCCGGTCTTGAAGGCCAGGTCTGCTTCCAGCAACCGTTGGTATCGCCGGTCGAGGTCGGGCCAGGAGTTGCGACGGGCCTGCTCCGCCGTCTTGCGGGCTACGAAGGGAGGGACTCCCAGCTTTCCCGCCAATTCCTGGGGTGACACGCGCTGTTCGGTCCAGTACCTGGCCAGGCAGACCAGCCTCAGCTGGCGCTCCACCATGCTGATGATGTAGGGCAGGGCGGCTCCATCCTGGCGCAGCCTTTGCAACAGCCGCAGCGCCACCTCCGGACGACCGTCTATCATCGCGTCCACGGCGTTGAAGATGCTGGCCTCGCGAACCTGGGCCACCATTTCCTGGATATCCTGCTCCTCAATGTTGCGTCCGGCGGCGTACAGGGAGAGCTTTTCCATTTCCCGGTCCAGAGTCCAGAGGTCGTTGCCGACGAGGTCGGTCAATGTCCTGATGGCGGCCGGACTGATGCCGGAGCCTTTCTGTTGGGCCATTTCGCGAACGTACAGAGCGAGGTTCTCCCCGGTGGGAGCCTGGAGGCGCTGGACAAGGGATACGGGCTGCAGCGACCGCAGCAGGGGATTACTGTCAGACAGGGCATCGTCAACAAAAACCAGCATGGTGGTCTCGGGCATCAGCGGGATGGCATCGGCGAGTTTGTCCCACTCGCCGAGGGAACGGGAACCGCGCCCGCGGCCGCCCCTGGATTCCTGGGTGGCCAGGAGGCCGGTGACGAGCACCAGGCGGCAGGTATCCATGAAGGGAAGGGCGTTACACACGGCCAGCAGCTCGGGGAGGTTGAGCTGACCGCCCGCTAGCTGGTGCCGGTTGGCTTCCAGGAGCGTATCAGCGCCGGCTTCGGCAGTGAGGTGCTTCAGCTGCTGGGAGACGAGGAAACTGTCGCCGTAAATCAGGTGGGTTGGCACGGGACCTCCGGCGCGGGTTTCAGGCTGGGAGGGTCTATTCGTTGGGCCGCTCAACCAGTTCGGTGAGAATGCCGAAAACGGAGCGGGGATGGATGAATGCGATGTCGCCGGAGAGGCCCTCGCGAGGCTCGTGGTCAATAAGCTGGAGGCCGGCTTCGTCAATAATCCGGATTTTGCCGGGGAGGTCCTGGACGTAGAAGGCCAGGTGGTGCAAGCCTTCGCCGCGCCTTTCGATGAAACGGCCGATGGTGGTGTCGGAGGACGTGGGTTCCATGAGTTCCAGCCGGGTCTGGCCCACCTGGACGAGGGCTCCGCGGATTCCCTGGCCGTCCAACTGTTTAACCTCCACCATGGGGGCGCCGAACACCTGGCTGAACAGCCGGAGCGCGGCGTCAATGTCCTTGACGGCGATGCCCACGTGGTCGATGTAATCTACGGTGCAAACCTGGCTGGAGCTCAAGTCTTTTCTCCTGGCAGTTCTTGCCGGTTGCCAATTGTGGGGTTGTTGCCTTGCCTGTTGCGAACTAGACCGGGTACTGGGCCAGGGTCTGGCGGGCTATCAGGAGGCGCTGGACCTCGGAGGTGCCCTCGTAAATGGTGGTTACCCGTGCATCCCGGAAGAGGCGCTCCACCGGCGAGTCCTTGAAATAGCCGTAGCCGCCGTGGACCTGGACGGCCTTGGAGGTAACGTCAACGCACATTTCGGAGGCAATGAGCTTGGCGATGGAAGCCTCGTTGATGTAGTCCTGGCCGTCGTCTTTCAGGGTTGCGGCTTGCATGGTGCAGGTGCGGGCGGCGTGGACGGAGGCGGCCATATCGGCCAGCATGAACTGAACGGCCTGGTGCTGGGCGATGGGGCGCCCGAAGGACTCGCGCTGCTGGGCGTAGCGAACCGCTTCCTCCAGCGCGGCCTGTCCGATGCCAACGCACTGGGCGGCAATCATTATCCGGCTGGAATCGAGGATTTCCATGGCGTAGCGGAAACCGCGGCCCTGCTCACCGAGGAGGTTTTCGCCGGGAACCGGGGTGTCCTGGAAGACAATCTCATTGGTGCTGGATGCCCGCATCCCCATCTTGCCGTGGAGGGGAGTGGCAGTCATGCCGGGGGAGCCCTGGGGTACGACAAAGGCGCTGATGCCCCGGTAGCCCTGGGAGCGGTCCTGGTTGGCGAAAACAACCATGGACTCGGCCACGTCGGCGTTGGTAATGAACATCTTGCTACCGTTGAGGAACCAGGTACCGTCGCGTTGCTGGGCGGTGGTCTGGAGGGCCGCGGCGTCGGAGCCTCCCCCGGGTTCGGTGAGAGCCCAGGCGGCCACACCCTTGCCCGAGGCCAATGAGGGGATGAAGCGTTGCTTTTGCTCTTCGTTGCCGAAGCGGTAAATGGTGCTTGTGCCGAGGGACAGGTGGGCAATGAGGCCGGTGCTGGCGGCAGAATCACCCCGGGCAACCTCTTCCATTGCAATAGCGACTTGCCGATACCCGCCGCCGCCGCCGCCATATACGGGGTCGATGGCGATGCCGGTCAGGCCAAGGCGAGCCATCCCGTTCCAGTTCTGCCAGTCGAACTCTTCCAGTTCGTCCACTTCCCGGGCGCGGGGAGCCAGTTCCCGGTCGGCGAAGTCGCGGACCAGGGTTTGAAGCATTCTCTCTTCTTCGTTAAGCATGGGGTCGGGCATGGTGTTACTCCTTTAATTCCGCTGCCCTGCCGGGTGGCGGCACAGCTCAGGGGAACTCTGCTGAGGGTCGGCAAGAGACGATGGTAGGACTCTGGAAACGGGCTAAAAGGCCAACTCCCCCTGTTGTTCGCCGAATACGGCGCGGAATACGTGGCAGATTTCGCCGAGGGTGCAGTAATTTTCGATGCATTCCAGGGTTGCGGGTATGGAGTTTTCCCGGGTGCGAGCCACCTCTTCCAGGCGGGCCAGGGATGCGCTGACCAGGGTGTTGTCCCGCGATTTTCTCAGATTCGCCAGCCCTTCTGCCTGCTGGCGGGCTACCTCGGGGTCCACGCGCAAGAGATTATCCAGCGGGGGAGTTTCGGTGACGTAGCGGTTGACCCCGACCACGGTGCGGTCGCCGGCGTCAACTTCCCGCTGATGGCGGTAGGCGGACTCGCCAATCTCCCGGACCTGGAAACCCTGCTCAATGGCGGCAACAGCGCCTCCCTGGCGGTCTATTTCGGCGATGTATTCCAGGGCCCTCTGCTCCAGCTGGTCGGTGAGGTTCTCCACATACCAGGAGCCTCCGAGGGGGTCCACCACGTCGGCCACGCCGCTTTCGTGGGCAATAATCTGCTGAGTGCGCAGGGAAAGCTGGGCGGATTCCTCGGTAGGGAGGCCAAGAGCCTCGTCCCGGGAGTTTACGTGGAGGGACTGGGTGCCGCCCAGGACGGCCGCCATGGCCTGTACCGTGCTGCGGATGACGTTGTTGTCGGGCTGCTGGGCGGTGAGGGTAACGCCGGCGGTCTGGGTGTGGAAACGCAGCATCTGGGAGCGCGGGTCGGTGGCGCCGAACCGGTCCCTCATTATGGTGGCCCACATGCGGCGGGCGGCGCGGTACTTGGCGACCTCTTCCAGCAGGTTGTTCTGGGCCACGAAAAAGAAGGAGAGGCGGGGAGCGAAGTCGTCCACGGCCAGTCCTGCGTCCACGGCAGCCTGGACGTAGGCAATGGCGTTGGCGAAGGTGAAGGCCAGTTCCTGAACGGCGGTGGCTCCGGCCTCCCGCATGTGATAACCGCTGATGCTGATGGTGTTCCAGCGGGGAATATTTTCGGCGCAGTACTTGAAGACATCCACCACGAGGCGCATGGACGGGCGCGGAGGGTAGGCATAGGTGCCACGGGCGATGTATTCCTTGAGGATGTCGTTCTGGAGGGTGCCGGCAAGCCGGTCCTGGCTGACCCCCTGCCGCCTGGCGGCGGCGATGTAGAGGCACAGGAGCACGGAGGCAGTGGCATTGATGGTCATGGAAGTGCTGACGCGGTCCAGGGGAATGGCGTCGAACAGGGTTTCCATGTCCTGCAGGCTGCAAATGGGGACGCCGACCTTGCCGACTTCGCCCCGGGACTGGGGAGCGTCGGAGTCGTAGCCAATCTGGGTTGGCAGGTCGAACGCCACGGATAAACCGGTCTGGCCCTGCTCAAGCAGGTAGCGATAGCGGCGGTTGGTGTCGGCGGCGGTGGCGTACCCGGAGTACTGGCGCATAGTCCAGACCCGGCCACGGTACATATTGGGCTGCACGCCCCGGGTGTAGGGGAACTCGCCCGGGAACCCGATATCGGCCGCCTCCGCATCGCCATTGGGCGGCGCGTAGATGGGTTCGATGGGGATGCCGCTGTCGGTCTGGAACTGGTCCCTGCGCTCGGGATAGCGTTGGGTGACCGGATCGAGGGTTTCCCTGCGCCATCGGTCCTGATTGTGGGGTGGGTTGCCGTTGCCGGGCATGGGTGTCGCTCGCCTTTAAAGACTTCAGGGCTATTGTATCCCTTAAGGTAGGGGGGCTCAAGCGGAGCGGACGATGAGAGGGCCGTGGGGCGCCTCTTGAAGGCTACCCTGGAAATTGATGGGGGCAGGGGATGGACTTCGGCTGACCGGCTTGAACACATTCACACAGGGCCCATTCTGACTTCGGACCCTTTCACCTTCGGGTGGGATGGCGCAGGGAGAATGTTCGAGGTGTAGCCAGGGCGGGTTTCAAACCCTCCCCTACCGCTGTAAGCCACCTGGATCTTAGCCCTACCTCAGGCCGACAGGGGAGTTTGGGGGAAGGATTTGGAACATTTGGGCAGGCTCGGGGACCGGTGTTTCTTCCCTGGGCCGTTTGGGGGGCCTGGAAGGCGATTTCGCCGGGTGGACTCTGCCTTGACACTGCGAAAAGGCAGTCCATATACTAGCGCAAATTCCTCTATTTCCAGTTGTTTAGCCGTCG
>JAPPJA010000449.1 GCA_028874675.1 Chloroflexota bacterium | reverse complement strand
GGGAGTGGTGCCGCCGCCGCAAGCGATGGAGAGAATCAAAATGCCGAGCATTGCTGGCAGAATCAAAAAACGAAGATGTTTAAGTATCATGGTCTCCTCCCGGGCAAAAAGGATGTTATGCGACGATACGGATGAGCGCCCGGAATCGGATTGATTTTATACAGCACACGGCGTTGTTTCAACGTAAGGGCGTGCGAGTATGAATTGGCCGCGTGGCCGCGTATTGTGCGGATCAGGTAGGTATGCTAACCTTGATTATCAGCCGGCAGCATCGAACTGCCAGCATGTATAGCGTGGCGAGCATAGCCAAGTGGTCGAAGGCGCCTGTCTGTGGCACAGGAGATCACGGGTTCGAATCCCGTTGCTCGCCCCATCAATTGAACCGATCGACGCGCCCAAACGAGCGCCTGTAGCTCAATGGACAGAGCACTGGGCTTCGGACCCAGGGGTTGCGGGTTCGAGTCCTGCCAGGCGCGCCACCACCCTCTCCGAACTTCCCTGAACCCGACCGTTTCGCCTCAGGCATCCATTCAACAACCGGTCCAATAGCCTGTAGTGGTTGGGCCAGGCTTGCTTTTGTTGCCTCCTTATACGTGGCAGCGGCAGGTTTGGATGCTGGCGGATGGCAAGAAAGACTTGGGGAAGTTGCGCGGCGCTGATGAACGGAACAAGAAAGGCCATATGGCTGCTGGGGCATCACATCAGCATGGCAGGCCTCGTGGACCAGGCTTGAGACCTGCGAAACCTGGCGGGTCGGGCTGACCTGAGTGATGAGGAAGCAGCCTCAAAAGCCCTGGCGATATTTCGCTACTGCGAGGAAGCTCTCGATTCGAGGGGCAAAAGGATCATCGCTGAAGGGGCATGCGACCTAGCTCGAAGCCTGGGCCGTCCACCCCAAAGCCCGCCGCGCCCGTCGGACGGCGGCTGAGCCGGGCTGAAGGCGTTCTAGGCTCCGTGGCAGCGCTTGTACTTGCGGTTGCTACCGCAGGGACACTTTTCGTTGCGGCCAATCTTGCGGCCTTCCTGCCGCTTTATGGCCTTCTTTTCTTCACAGGTGTTGCAGGTACATGCCGGGGGGTGGTCGGTGTACCAGTTGGCTCTCACCATGCTTTTGCATACCGCCTGATTTTTCTGGAGTTGCCCGTGCGCTTCCATTATGTGGAAGAAGTGGGCAATCTCTACTTTACGTCCAGGAGTTCAACCTCAAACACCAGGGTAGAGTTGGCGGGAATCAGCCCGTTCCCGATGCTTCGCTCGCCGTAGGCCAGTTCGGAGGGTATGGTGAACTTCCATTTGTCGCCGACCTGCATCAGGGCGACACCTTCATCCCAGCCCTGAATCACCCGTCCCTGCCCTACCGGAAACTCGAAGGGGTCTCCGCGGTCCACGGAACTGTCGAACTTGGTGCCGTCGGTCAGCCAGCCCGTGTAGTGAACTACGGCAATGTCCCCCAGGGAAGGGGACTCACCGTCGCCCGACGCCAGTACCTCGTACTGAAGCCCCGACTCGGTGGTAGTCATGCTTTCGGACTGAGAGCAAGCCACTAATGCCAGGGCCAGCAGGATAGCAATAGTCCAGATCTTCACGGGTCCCTCCGTGTCAAATTAAAGACTTCGGCGCTGGAAGCGGCTATCAGGTCCGAAGGCGTCATCATGATCTCGCTGCCCCAGACCCCGGCGCCCACACCCAGTTCGGGATACTCGGTCAGGGCGGAGTCCAGTATGGACCTAAATCCCGGCGGCTGCCAGTGGAAAGGGGGAATGGACCCCACGGTGTAGCCCGTTACTTCCTGTACCAACTCCGGGTCTGCCAGGCTGATATTTCGGGAACCCAGGGCACGTTTCAATTGGCCGGAAATGGCGTGCTGGTCGCCACCCAGCATTACCAGGGCCATTTCCCCGGCGCCGGTGCGGAACAGCAGGGTCTTGACCATCTGGCCGGCTTCAAACCCCAGGGCATGGGCCACGTTAGCGGCCCCCTTCTCCGTTTCCCCCGGGAATTCCAGCCTGCGGTAGGTGATTCCCCTCTCGTCCAGATAGGTATGCGCCGGCAGGTCCATATTTCTTCGTTCTTCCAGGTGTGCGCCCGACAGCGGTAGGCCGGGACACGGAGTAGGTTAGGCCAATTTGCGGTCCCGGTCAATCTGCGAGAACAGGCGCGAAGGGCAATCACCTTCTGAAGAGCGTCGTTCTCGGCGAAGTCGAAGCATACAGTCCCGCGCCTGCCAGCCAGGCTCGGGACCAGGTTCGCGGGGGCCAGCCAGGGGTTGAGGTCCCTGGGCCAGCACAAGGCTCATAAGATTCCTAAGGCGTGTCGTCAAATTGCCCCGTCATTCCTGTAAAGGCAGGAATCCTGACTTCAGCCAGCGAGGTTCCCGCCTTCGCGGGAACGACGAAAAGGGACGCTGAGATACTTCCACTTTCCAATTGGCGACAGCCCCTAACTGCCAGCCCTGGCGTGACTTGAGCCGGACATCAGGGTGTTCCCACTGGACCCGCGCAGGTGAGTTGAATTCTTGCGGGCGGGATAATTCTGCCAAATGAAAAGGAGGGTGGACTACCTGCCCACCCCCCCCCTGCTCTGGGACACCCTGCGGTTTGCGGTTCCGCGTTACGGCGTTGGGCGCTTGCCCAGGGTGACCGTGATCTCCTGCCGGGTCCCGTCCCGGATAATTTCAAACACAACCTCCTGGTCGGGTTTGGTCCTGGCCACCAGGTAAGCGATTACATCGTCGATGGTCTCAATGGGCGTACCGTCTATGGCGACGATGATGTCACCGCCGTAGGGAATTTCCAGCCCTTCTATTTCGATGGTCTCATCGCTGCCTTCCAACCCGGCTTCTTCCGCGGGGCCATCGGTTACCAGGTCAATGACCATGGCGCCCCGGGTGTTGGGTAGCAAGTCCATCGCTTTGGCCGCGTCGGGGCCCAGGCTGGTCCCGCTGATGCCCAGCCAGGAATACTCGTACTCGCCGTCGCTGATGATGGTCGGAACCACCTGCTTCGCGATGTTTATGGGCACCGCAAATCCGATTCCCGAGCTTACCCCGGCGCGGCTGATTATCTGGGTGTTAACGCCGATTACATGACCATTCCGGTCCAGCAGCGGCCCCCCCGAGTTGCCCGGGTTGATCGGGGCGTCGGTCTGCAGCACTTCCGGGATGGAAAACTGGCTGTGCCCGCTGCGAATGGTCCGCCCGATACCGCTGATGATGCCGGTGGTGATGCTGAACTGCTGCCCAAAGGGATTGCCAATGGCAACGGCCAGTTGGCCCATTTTCACCTCGTCACTGTCACCCAGGGTGACGGGAACCAGAAAGCCGTCAGGGTCGGAGACCTTCAGCACTGCCAGGTCCGAGTCCGGGTCGCTGCCCAGAAACTCCGCCTCCATTTCCACCCGATTGGGAAGCACAACGATCACCCGATCAGCCTGCGCCACCACGTGGTGATTGGTGATAATGTGCCCCTCGTCATCCCATACAAACCCGGTGCCTCCGGTCCGTTCAAAGAAGTCGTTGGGTATGTCCGGCAGGTCTGGAATGGACGGCCGTTCCGCCAGCGATCCCAGGTTCCTGGACACCCGGATCAGAACCACGGAGGGCAGGGTGGAATTGTAAATTTCCTCCAGTACCTGGTCCTGGGCCGCCACTATATCCAGGGGTGAAAGTCCCAAAGACGGGACCTTTGAGCCACCTTCACCCTCCTCTGCTGGCGAAGCGACCTCCGGAACGTTGTCGCCCAGAATATCGTTCAGCGGTCCCGCGGCAACGGAACCGGCCGTTTCGGTAAGCTCCGGTTCGCCGGTGGATTGATCAGACTCCTGGATGGCTTCGGTGGAGCCCCCTGGTTCCTCGGCCTCCTCGACTCCTCCCCGTGCTGCGGATGCCGCCGCAGCCGGCGGGGCGGCGGAGTCCCCGCTACTCTCCCGTTCTACGGCTATCGATCGGACCTGGCTGGATTCAACCGCCGGCGTGGCCGTTTCGACCTCCGTATCTCCGTTGGAAAAGTCAGGTTGCAGGAAGGTGCAGCCGGACAGGGAAGCCCCCAGCACAACTATAAACAGGGAAGCAAAAATGCCGCGACGAATCGCAGGCCAGTGGGTCCCGCGCTTGTAAGCAAGGAAGATTGACTCTGAAAACTGTTGCATGGTCAGCCTCCATCAATGCTGGCAGGCACGCCCTGTGGACTGTAAGCTGATTTCAGTATAGCGCACGAATGTGCGGGAATTGTCAGGGGCTTGCCAACAGGTGATACGAACGCCCTCCGGCGGCGGATTTGCCGGTTCTGCGCTATGGTGGAGAACCTTATGGCCCAGCTCGCCGGTCTTGCCATAATAACGGGCCCCGCCATGCTCACGAAGCCCGGTTGCTAAATTCGAAGCAAACCAGGGCAATCAGGTATGAAATATGGTGTGCCGACATTGAAAATCCGATACCGCTATGCTAACGTAATGCGGGATTTCTGCGGCTTCTATCCTTATTTGAAACACCTTTAGGGACCCTCCAAATGGCAGGCGCTTCCGGAACAAACGAAAAGGGCAAAGGCATCCGGTGGTCGCACTGGAACGCTGAAGCCTTTGATCGGGCCCAACAGCAGGACAAGCCCGTCCTGCTGTCCATCACGGCCGTCTGGTGCTACTGGTGCCACGTAATGGAGGAGACTACCTTTGCCGATGCGGAAGTAGCCGATTTCGTAAACGAGCATTTCGTGCCGGTGCTGGTTGACAACGACCACCGCCCAGAAGTGAATGCCCGTTACAACGTGGGAGGTTGGCCTACCACCGCCTTCCTGACTCCCCACGGCGGATACATTGCGGGCGCTACCTACCTTCCTCCTGACCAGATGCTGGCCATGCTCATGGAAGTCCGGCGAGCCTATGAAGAGGACAAGGTCGGTATCTATGACCAGTCGGCCCAACTGCATCGCCAGCGGCAGGACTATGTGGGACAGGTCGCAGCTGGGGGCGAGGTCGGGCATCGACTGGTTGACATTATCGCCCGCCGCATGGCCGGCGCCTACGACCCTCGCCACGGCGGCTTCGGTGAAGAGCCAAAGTTCCCCTCGGCTCCCATCCTGCGCCTCTTCCTTCACCTGTTTCGTACCACGGGCGAGGAATTCTATGGGGCCATACTCAAGAAGTCTCTGGACAGCATGGTGGACGGGGAGTTATACGACCATGTGGATGGCGGCTTCTTCCGCTTTTGTGTCCAGGGAGACTGGACGGAAGCGCAGCACGAAAAGATGCTGGAGGACAATATCCAGCTGGCCGGGGTATTCCTCGATGCCGGTACGTTGCTGGATGACCCCCGTTACATTCGAATAGCGGCGTCAACCCTGGATTTCCTGGTGGAGACGTTGCTGGACCGAGAGGCCGGCGGCTTCCGGGGCAGCCAGGGCGCCCACTCCGACTATTTTGGCATGCCAGAAGAGGCCAGGAAGCTCAGCGTCCCGCCAGTCCCCGACCGGTTCGTTTACACCAGCTGGACTTGCCAGGCAGTATCGTTGATGCTGGAAGCCTCGTGGAAACTGCCCCGTCCGGAACTCTCGACAGTTGCCCTTGAACTCCACGG
>JAPPJA010000390.1 GCA_028874675.1 Chloroflexota bacterium | reverse complement strand
GATGATGAACCGGCAGGGCAAGGTGCCCATCGCCGCCTCGGGCCAGGGCCACGAAGCCGCCCAGCTGGGCAGCCTGCTGGCCGCCGAAAAGGACGGCAACTGTTTCTTTTTCCCCTACTACCGCGACCTGTCCATCAAGATGGGTGTGGGACTCACCCCCACCCAGGTAATGCTCTCTTTCATGGGCAAGGAGGGGGACCCCTACAGCAACGCCCGCCAGTTCCCCCTTCAGGGCGCTGACCTGGAGCACAACGTCATCCAGACCTCCAACGTGGTGGCCGCCCAGCTGACCCAGGCCGTGGGCTATGCCCTGGCCTGCCAGATGTTGGGCGACGACAAGGTGATCTTCGTTTATTTCGGCGACGGCGCCTCCAGCCAGGGCGAAACCCACGAGGCGATGAACTTCGCCGGCGTTCACAAGCTGCCCGTGGTATTTGTCTGCGAAAACAACGCCTATGCCATCTCCGTCCCCCAGCGGATGCAGATGGCCATTGGCGACGTCGCCAACCGGGCTGAAGGTTACGGCTTCCCGGGCCTCATCGTGGACGGCCTCGACCTGCTGGCCTCCTATGAAGCCTGCCGGGAAGCGATAAATCACGCCCGCCGCGAGGGCCCGGTTATGCTGGAAATGAAGCTGGAACGCCTGATGCCCCACACCACCGACGACGACGATTCCCGCTACCGGCCCAAAGAGGAAATTGACGCCGTTCGGGAGAAGGACCCCGTTACCGCCTTCAGCAGTTTTATGCTGGAACAGGGCTACCTGACCGAGGAGCAGCAGGAGGAAATCCGGGCCCAGGCTCGCCGCGCCGTCAATGAAGCTACCGACGCCGCCGAAGCCGCGCTCCCGCCGGACGCCTCCAACCTGCACCAGAACGTTTATGCTCCCTAGCCCCTTCGAGCAGCTTCGTGCCCTGAGTGGAAAAACCAGTTAAGGAAGACCAATGGCCGTCAAGAGCGTAATAGAAGCCGTACGGGAAGCCATGTGGGAGGAAATGCAGCGCGACGAGCACGTCTTCGTTATGGGCGAGGACGTGGGCTGGCGCGGCGGTGTGTTCCTAGCCACCCAGGGCTTTATTGAGGAGTTCGGCCCCGAGCGGGTTATCGACACGCCCCTGGCCGAGGCCTCCATTATGGGCATTGCCCTGGGCGCCTCCTTCCGGGGCATGCGTCCCATCCCCGAGGTGGAGTTCGCCGACTTCCTCTGGCCCGCGGTCAACCAGTTAATCGGCGAGGCGGCCCGCGTCTGCTACGGCAGCGATGGCAGCCTCAATGCGCCGGTTACCATCCGCATTCCCTACGGCGGCGGCATTCGCGGCGGCCTGTTCCATTCCCAGAATGTGGAGGCGTACTTCTTCCACACTCCGGGCCTGAAGGTGGTCGCGCCGGCCACCCCCTACGACGCCAAGGGCCTGCTCAAGTCTGCCATTCGCGACAACAACCCGGTGGTCTTCCTGGAGCACAAGAAGACCTACCGCCTGGTGCGCGGCGATGTACCGGAAGAGGACTATGTTCTCCCCATTGGCAAGGCGGAAGTCAAGCGTCCGGGAAGCAACATCACGGTAGTCAGCTATGGCCTGACGGTCCACTATTGCCTGGAAGCTGCCGAACTGTTGGCCGCCGAGGGCTTGGCCCAGGTGGAAGTGGTGGACCTCCGCACCCTGAAACCGCTGGATACGGAGAGTGTCCTGGAGTCGGTGAAAAAGACCGGCAAACTGCTCATTGTCCATGAAGACAACATCACCGGCGGCATAGGCTCCGAAATCGCCGCCCTGGCCGCCGACCAGGCCTTCGACTACCTGGACGCCCCCATCGGCAGGGTTTGCGGCCCCGACGTGCCCACCATGCCCTTCGCCCAAACCCTCGAAGACGCCTACATGCCCAACACCCAGAAGATAGCCCAGGCCCTGCGCAACCTGGCGACCTACTAGGAAAGTGAACATTCACATTTGGTCGCTCTCTTGGCATAGTTTAATTGGTGGAAATTCGTACCCATTCGTAGGTTCGTTTACTTAACCCAGGGGTGGTGAAACCTTGGCCCAGACTATAGAACTTCCCCACGTCGGCGAATCGGTCGTCGAAGGCACCATCGGCAAATGGCTCAAGCAGCCGGGCGACCGGATTGAACGCTTCGAGCCCCTGGTGGAAGTGGTGACCGACAAGGTCACTATGGAAGTTCCTTCGCCGGTTGACGGGTCCCTCCTGAAAATCCTGGCCGAGGAAGGCCAGACCATTCCCATGGGCGCCCCCATCGCCGAGGTGGAGACCGCCGACGGCCAGTCCGCTTCCGCCGAACCTGTCCCCGCCGAACCTGGGGAAGTAAAATCCGCCGCCACCGGTGCACCCGCCGTTTCGGAAGCAACGCCGGCTTCCATTCCTGAACCGGTCCCGGCGCAGGAAGCGCCCCCCGTCAGCCGGATCGGCTACCTGAACACTTCCGCCACCATGATCGGCCCCACCGGGGGCGGCGCGGGCGACGACAGCCCGCCGGCCCCGCCGCCGGAACCTGCCGCCGCGCTGGCTGCATCCCTCGCCGCTCAGGTCGCCATCGAGACCCCCGTGGTGACCGCGTCCGGCCGGGATGGCCGCGCCCGGCTCTCGCCCGCCGTACGCCGCCTCGCCCGCGACCACGACGTTGACCTGGCTCTCATCACCGGCACCGGCATGGGTGGCCGCATCACCCGGGACGATGTCCTCAAGTACCTGGACAGTAAGGAAGCAGCCCCCGCCGCCCCTGCACCCCAGCCAGAGTCGTCGGAAGCAGGCGACGAGGAATTTCTGCCCCTGACCCCGGTCCGCCGCATGATTGCCGAGGCCATGGTCCGCAGCGTCAGCCGGATACCCCACGCCTGGAGCACAGTGGAGGTGGACGTTACCAGCCTGGTGGCCGCGCGAACTGCCATGCGCGAGTCCTTCCGCCAGCGCGAGGGCGTTGACCTGACCTACCTGCCCTTCGTGCTGCGGGCCCTGGTCGAAACACTGAAGGAGAACCCCACCTTCAACGCCACCTGGGGTGAGGACAAGATTGTACTGAAGAAGAGGCTGAACATCGGTCTGGCCGTTGCCGCCCCCAACGGCCTGGTGGTCCCCGTTATTCACAACGCCGACCGCCTCAGCCTTTCCGGCCTGGCCCACGCGGTGGCCGACCTCGCCCAGCGGGCCCGGGATAACAAGCTGACCATCGACGACGTCCAGGGCGGCACCTTCACCCTGAATAACACGGGAGCCCTGGGTTCGGTGGTTTCCCAGCCCATTATCAACTACCCGCAGGCGGCCATTATGACCACCGAGGCGATTCAGAAGCGGCCGGTGGTCATCAACGACGCCATCGCCATCCGCTCAATGATGAACCTCTGCATGTCCTTCGACCACCGCATTAACGACGGCGCCGAGTCCAGCGCCTTCATGCAGTCCATGAAACGCCGGCTGGAAGAAGTCGGGCCCGACAACGCCTGATAATCCTGTCAACCCGCTGGAACCTGGTAACTGATCGTAGGGGCAACCCTTGTGGTTGCCCTGATTTGCTTGTATGGAGACTTCCCGCGCATGAGCAATCTTCTGGACCAACCCCTGGCCGGTTCACTGCCGGCCCCCGAAAAGCCCTTCTGCCAGGTCGTCGCCCTTGGAACGGTCGAATACGGCCGTGCCTGGGATCTTCAGACCGACCTGGTTGACGCGGTCCACGCCGGCAACGAACCCAACACCCTGCTTCTGCTGCAACACCCCCACGTTGTCACCCGGGGGAGGCTGTCCAGGCCGGAACATATTCCTGCCTCACGCTATGAACTGGCCTGCGAGGGCGTCAGCGTGGTGGAAACGGACCGGGGAGGGCAGGTTACCTACCACGGCCCGGGCCAGTTGGTGGCCTACCCCATCGTCAACCTGCGGGACTGGGGCGGCCCATTGAAGTACGTCCGCACCCTGGAGCAGGTGGTCATCGCCGCCCTGGCAGACCTGGGAATCCAGGCGGGCGTTGAGCCGGGGCTCACCGGCGTCTGGGTGGACGGCGCCAAGATCGCCGCCATCGGCGTGAAGATCAGCCGCCACATCGCCCACCACGGCTTCGCCATCAACGTAAACCCCGACCTGTCCAAGTTCGGTCTCATCGTGCCCTGCGGCATAACGGACCGGCCGGTCACTTCCATTTCACAAGTGCTGGGCAGCATTGCAGCAGGGACCAGACCGCCCCTGATGGAAGACTTCCAGGAACGGGTGGCCTACCGCTTCGGTGAAGGCATGGGCTTCCGGATGGGGGACATAGTTCGGGTGGAGATGGACAAGGAAACCCTGGACTGACAACCATGCCCCGGACGAAACGTACTCGGAAGGCACCGGCTGGCCGACCCATCTCCCGTTACTGAACGCGAGAGCAGCCATTTGGGAGGCAGTTTGGAAACTCGTAGCTCAACTGGTTTGTATTGATGGGTTCGGGCTAAACCGTCGTTCCCGCGCAGGCGGGAACCTCGACAAAATATGTAAGTCAGGTTCTCAAGGGAATGGCGAAAGACAAACGCCAACCATCATTTCAAAGCAGTTGAACCACTAGACCGGTCAGGGTTCCGGATTCCGGCTTTCGCCAGTTTCAAGCGCAATGAAGTCAGGTACAAACACATCTGCGGCGTCAAGCCCAATCCAGGTCAATTAAAGAACGGGCAAACGAAAAAGGGGCGCCTCTCCGGCGCCCCAACTTTCTTGCCTGCCGGTAGGGTCCCCTAAGCGGCGGGACGGTTGGCCACTTCCGGGTCCACCTTGCGGCGGACGAACTTGCCGCTCCCGTTTCCGGTGCGCAGTCTGCCGTCTTCCACCGCTACCATGCCCCGCAATATGGTCATTACCGGCCAGCCCGCCGCCTCGAACCCTTCCCATATGCTGTAGTCGGAAATGTGGAAATCGTCCATGGTCAGGGGCCGCTTGATGGATGGGTCTATCAGTACAATATCCGCGTCGCTGCCCGGGGCGATGACGCCCTTCCGGGGGTAGAGACCCATAATCTTGGCGGCGTTGGCCGAGGTCACGTCCACAAAGCGCTGCAATGACATTCCCTGGCGCGACACCCCTTCGCTGAACGTGACACCCATCCGCGTCTCCGCCCCGTTGTGCCCGCCGGTCACGTCGGTTACCAGCTTGCCCGAAATCTTCACGTCCCAGGACGTGCAGTATTCGTCTGTGGCCATGGTGCTCAGCCCGCCCTGGACTATTCCCCGCCACAGGGCCTGCCGGTCCTCTTCCGATTTCAGGGACGGGTAAGTGTGGTACTTCATGCCGTTCTCTTCCTTGTAATTATCGGCATTGAAGCAGCAGTAGTTGTGCAGGGTCTCCCCATAAACGGGCCGCCCGTTTGCCCGGGCTTCCAGGACGGCGGTCAGGCCCTCCCGCGCGCTGACGTGGACGAAATACACCGGCGAACCCGTCCATTCCGCCACCCGCAGCACCCGCCGGAATGAGACGTCCTCGGACTCGTTGCTGTGGACCAGGTGCATGTTCCACCACTCCGTCTGCTCCTGCTCCGTCAGTTTGCGGTACATGTGCTGGACCATGTCGTCGTCTTCGGCATGCACCATAAGCATGGCCCCGTGCCGCTGCAC
>JAPPJA010000091.1 GCA_028874675.1 Chloroflexota bacterium | reverse complement strand
CTTCACCGGCGAGCTGAACGACAAGTTGCGTGGCTTTTACCGCAGCCAGTACGTCAATCCTGAAGGGGAGGTGAGCTACCTGGCGACGACCCAGTTCGAGGCCACGGACGCCCGCCGCGCGTTCCCCTGCTGGGACGAGCCGGCCTGCAAGGCAACCTTCCAGTTGACTCTGAACATCCCCGCCAGCATGGTGGCCGTGTCCAATACTCCCATTCTTGAACAGGCAGGTCTGGACGCTGGGTTCAAGTCCATTATGTTCGGTCGGACGCCCATAATGTCCACCTACCTCATGGCCTTTGTGGTCGGAGACCTGACCCACATCGAGCAGGAGGCGGCAAACAATACGACGGTGGGAGTATGGACCACCCGGGGCAAGGAGGAACAGGGACGCTTCGCCCTTGAGACTTCAGCCCGCATGCTTGGATTCTTCAACGACTACTTCGGCATCCCTTATCCCCTGGAAAAGCTGGACCACCTCGCCATACCCGACTTTGCCGCCGGCGCCATGGAAAACTGGGGCTGCATCACCTATCGGGAAACCGCCCTGCTGGTTGATCCAGCGAACTCCTCGGCCGGCACCAGGCAGCGGGTGGCCGAAGTGGTAGCCCACGAAATGGCCCATATGTGGTTTGGCGACCTGGTGACCATGGACTGGTGGGACGACCTGTGGCTCAATGAAAGCTTCGCCTCATGGATGGGTACCAAGGCTACTGACTGGGCCTTCCCGGAGTGGGATATGTGGACCCAGTTCGTCAACATGGACACCAACCGCGCGTTGAGCCTGGATGGCCTCAAGAACTCCCACCCCATCGAGCAGGAAGTTAAGGACCCGGCAGAGATCAGCCAGCTCTTCGACGCCATCAGCTACAGCAAGGGAGCCTCGGTTATTCGAATGCTGGAACAGTTCCTGACACCCGAGGTTTTTCGCCAGGGACTGCACCAGTACCTGGACGCCAACCAGTACAGCAACGCCCGTACCGCAGACCTTTGGGCTGCCCTGGAGAACGCCTCACAGCAGCCGGTCACGGCCATCATGGATACCTGGACCGGACAGATGGGCTATCCGGTCCTCCGGGTGGAGACTCGTGACGACGGCGACCAGCTGGAACTGAGCCTTTCCCAGGAGCGTTTTGTTTATGACAACCTGCTGGGCGACTCTGAGCCTGAGGACCTGGTCTGGCAGGTGCCGGTGGGCGTCGCACAAAGCGGCAGCAGCGACGTGGCGTCCCTGGTAATGGACGAGCCGCAGGCGCGGGTACAGTTGCCCGCGACTGGCGGTGGCGACTCCTGGTTCAAGGTAAACCCGTCTCAGACAGGCTTCTTCCGGGTCAATTACTCCGAGGAGGACTGGCAGCGGCTGGTCCCGGCCATCAGGGCCCTGACTCTTCCCGCCACCGACCGGTTGGGCATTCAGAACGACGCCTACGCCCTGTCCAAAGCCGGTCTGTTGCCCATAACCCAGTTCCTGGACATCGCTGCGGCCTACGTGAACGAAACCGACGCCTCCGTTTGGAGCGACCTGGCCAGCAACCTGCGGGATATAGAACTCCTGGTGGCCGACGAACCCTGCCACGAGAATTTCCGGTCCTTCGCTCGGGACCTGTTCGGGCCAGCGGCCCGGCGCATTGGCTGGGACGCCCAGGCCGGCGAAGGTCACCTGGATGCCCTGCTGCGCTCCACCGTCCTGAGCCAGGCTGGAGGATACGGAGACGAGGAAATGCTCAGCCAGGCAACGGCCCGGCTGCAGACGTACCTGCAAGACCCATCCTCGGTCCATCCCGACCTGCGGGGCGTAGTCTATGGACTGGCAGCAGTGGCAGGAGACGATGACACCTACAATCTGCTATGGGATCTGGAGCGGAAGGCTGACCTTCAGGAAGAAAAGATCAGGTTGCTGCTGGCCCTTTCCCGGTTCAGCCAGCCGGAGTTGCTGCAGGAAACCCTGAGGCGAACTTTGACGGACGATGTGCGGTCCCAGGACACCATTTCCGTGGTTACCGCGGTGGCCGCCAACCTCAAGGGACGGCAACCGGCGTGGCAGTTCGTTCAGGACAACTGGGAGGAATTCGACCGTCGCTATGGTTCGGGAGGGTTCGGCATAATGCGATTGGTGACGGTCTGCGGCAATTTTGTGGATGCCGGGAAGATCGAAGAGGCCGAGAACTTCTTCCGGGAACACCCGGCGCCCGCGGCGGAACGCACCATCCGCCAGTCGCTGGAGCGGGTAAGGTTGAACTCCCGGTGGCTGGAGCTTAACCGCGATGCCCTGGCCGAGCGGTTTGCCTGAACCGGCTGCCCAGCAGTTCCCCCGGCGGTAGAAGAAGAGGCAGTAGATGGAGACCGTCCCTATGGGGCGGCCTCCCACAGTTTCAGGGCCAGGTTTTCCAGGCGCTTCTGCTGCGGCACGCAGTTGAGCCACCGTTCAGGTATGCCCCCGGCTCCGTATCTCGCACCCAGGACCGCTCCGGCTACGGCCCCGTTGGTATCGGTGTCTCCCCCGGCATCCATAACCCTTACCGGGGCTTCTTCCAGGTTCAGGGGCGTAAGGGCCGCCCACAGCCCGAACTGCATGCAGAGAAGGGTGTGACCGGTGTGGGGGTGGTCCCAGCGCAGGCTCTCGATGTCTTCGCCAACTTCCACCACCCATTCCGCTACCTCGGCAGGGCAGCCGTCGGCAAGAACAGCCCCGGCCAAAGACGCCGGGTCGGGCGCTTTACCCCCCAGCAGCAGGGCAATTGTGGCGTTGATAATCAGGCAGGACCACTGGCATAGAGGCGAATAATGGGTGACCATCGCGGAGATGGGACTATCCCCTATGAGCCGCGCCGGCCTGGAATGCCACAGCAGCGAGACCGGCGCGCACCGCATGACCGCGCCGTTGGGAGCAATGCGGTTGTTTCTCTCGTATATGAGCCTGCCCGCTTCCGGTGGGGAAACACCAGCTTCCAGCAACTCAATGACCGCTGAGGTCGTGATTCCTATTCCCCTGCCGCTTTCCCGGCGCCATCTTGCCAGCCTTGCGCTAAAGTTCTCCACCCAGTCAGCGTTGATGGGTCCATCATTGCAGTCCAGACAGTCCAGCAGCGCCTCACCCAGGTCAACGGCCTGGGCCAGGTCGTCGTCCATGGGCATATGCTTTTCGCCGGGATCAATCTCGGTGACACCGTTGGGAAATCGACCTCTGATGGCGCTTCCGGACAGGCCTTCAATGGGAATCCCCAGCAAATTACCTGCCGCGAGGCCCAGAAGCACACCCCGCGCCCGGTCATGTGGGTCGTCGGGGCAATCGATATTCTCCAGGGCCAACAGTTCGAGCAGATTGGGAGCATTGCCGATAAACTCCCGGTCACTGACAATCAAGTTCCTCACAGGGTTTCGCCTCACGATGAAACTGATCTGAGAATGGTGCAACTGCCGGGAAAAAACCAGCCAATGAGAGCTGGCAGCTCCAGACAGGATAACAAACCTGAAAATCAATAAACAAAGGTTTTTCTCTTATCTGAAAAAGGCCGTTCCAATTTGACACGTCCCCGCCCCGGCCTATAGGCTGGGCTTAAACCAAAAGGATTAACCAGTGTGAAAGTATGCATAATTCAGACCGTATAAATCAGCTGAAATCGTTGTTAAAGCAGCGAATTCTGGTGGTTGACGGGGCGATGGGGACTTCCATTCAGGCGAGGGATCTGGGGCCCGAGGACTTTGGAGGACTTGATTACGAGGGCTGCAACGAGAACCTGGTACTGACCAGGCCGGATGTAATCGCAGACATCCATCAGGACTTTCTTGATGCCGGCGCGGACATACTGGAGACCAATACCTTCGGCGCCACCTCGGTGGTACTGGCCGAGTACGAACTTGCCCACGAGGCCCGAAGGATAAACCAGGTGGCCGCCGAAGTGGCAAGAAGGGTCGCAGACAAGACGTCCACTGCGGACAAACCGCGATTCGTCGCCGGGTCAATGGGCCCTACAACCAAGACCATTTCAGTGACCGGCGGCATTACCTTCGACGAGCTGTCCGAGGCTTACTGCGAGCAGGCTCTGGGGCTGGTGGAAGGAGGCGCGGACCTCCTTTTGCTGGAGACATCGCAGGATACCATCAACGTTAAGGCGGGGCTCATCGGCATCGACCGGGCCTTTGCCGAGCTGGGGTACGAAATCCCGGTAGCCGTCCAGGGCACCATCGAACCCATGGGGACCCTGCTGGCGGGCCAGGACGCCGAAGCCTTTTACACCTCGCTGGCGCACCGGGACCTGCTGTGGATCGGCTTCAACTGTGCTACCGGGCCTGACTTCATGACCGATCACATACGCACCCTGTCTGGGCTGTCGCGCTTTCCCGTGGCATGCCTGCCCAACGCGGGACTGCCCGACGAGGACGGCAAATACAACGAGACCCCCGAAATGCTGGCTTCCACCATCGGAAGATTCATTCAGTCCGGATGGCTGAACGTGGTGGGAGGTTGCTGTGGCACCGTACCCGACCACATACGCCTTCTCGCAGACATGGCGAACGGCGCTTTTCCACGGACTCCGGTACAGCTCCAGGAAAGCCGGGTTTCGGGGATCGAGGCGCTGGTGGTGGACGAGGACACTCGCCCCGCCATTGTGGGCGAACGCACCAACGTGCTGGGCAGCCGTCGCTTCCGCCGCCTGATCAGCCAGGGCAAGTTTGAGGAAGCCGCCGAAATTGGCCGTCGCCAGGTCCGCAACGGCGCCCACGTTCTCGACGTGTGCCTGCAGGACCCGGACCGCGACGAAATGGCCGACATTACGGAATTCCTTGACCTGGTAACTAAGAAGGTCAAGAGCCCCATCATGATCGACTCAACCGACGCCGCCGTCATCGAAGAGTCCCTCAAGCGGCTCCAGGGGAAGTCCATCATAAATTCAGTGAACCTGGAGGATGGCGAGGCCCGCTTCCAGGCGGTGGCTCCCCTGGCGCGGGCTTACGGGTCCGCCCTGGTGGTCGGCTGCATCGACGATGACAAGCAACAGGCTCAGGCCATCACCAGCGAGCGCAAGCTGGAAATCGCGCGCCGCTCTCACCAGCTGCTGACCGGGAAGTATGGGATTCCCGAAGAAGACCTGATCTTCGATCCCCTGGTATTTCCGGCCGGAACCGGAGACGAGAACTATGTGGGCTCAGCGGCCGAGACAATCGAGGGAGTGCGCCTGATCAAGGAAGCCCTGCCCAATACGAAAACGGTGCTGGGAATTTCCAACGTTTCCTTCGGCCTGCCTGTCGCAGGGCGGGAGGTTTTCAACTCGGTTTTCCTCTACCACTGCGTTCAGGCCGGCCTGGATATGGCCATCGTTAACTCGGAAATGATGCAGAGGTACACGTCGATTCCCGAAGAGGAGCGCCTTCTTTCCGAGGACCTGATCTGGAACCGCGGCGATGACCCGGTGGCCGCTTTTGCCGCCCACTTCCGCGACAGGGCGCCCAAGTCCACCACCGAGGAGCGCCGAAACTTGCCCCTGGACGAACGGCTGTCCCTGGCAATAATCGAGGGAAGCAAGGAGGGGCTGGCCGACGACCTGGACGAAGCATTGCAGGGAAGAGCGCCACTGGAAGTTATCAACGGGCCACTGATGGCCGGTATGGATG
>JAPPJA010000221.1 GCA_028874675.1 Chloroflexota bacterium | reverse complement strand
TTATCAAACTACCTAAATGTCAAAAAACAGAATCAGGGAAGAACTGATCACTACCGTGCCTTCCAATAGCGCCACCCCGAGGTTGCGGCCTTCGGTCAGCTGCTGTGCGACCTTCACCCCGGGCAGCAGCAGCAGGTCCACAATCAGGCGCAGAATGTAGAGCAGCACAAAACCTATGACGGCGAAAACCACGAATTCCGTGATGCTGGCCTGCCAGCTTACGAAGTCGCCGGACAGGGCCTTCAGCATTACCAGGCCGATGGCAATCAGGTTGCCGCCGAAGGCCACCCCTACGGCCGCGTTATCCTTCTCGATCTCATCGTGTATGTCAAACGACGTTGTTAATTCGTAGAAAAGGGCAAACAATACCAGCACTATCAGGCCAAGCCCCAGGAATACCAGGGAGGACACCGCCTCAAGGACCTCGCTTCCGCCCCCGCTTCCCGTGAGCGAGCCGGCAATCATCAAGCCTGTGGCTACGCTGATTCCAAACTCGGCGGCGCCGGTTCCCACGTTTCGGTCCTCAACGATTTCCTTCTCCACGTTGAACTTGTACAGCACCAGCTTGTCCATCACCAGCCGCAGAATGTTCAGTGCGACAATGCCGCCCAGGGAATACAGGAACACCCTCAGCACATCCAGGCCGAAGTCGGCGTCAAACCCCAGCCCCGGGTCCAGCAATGCCAGGTGCGCCGGCTGATAGACTGCCCCCACGAATACCAGCACAACCCCCAGCAGGTACCCCGACAGGCGCAGGGATTCCGCCAGATTCTGCTTCTGGACTACTTCCTCGTCCTCCTTGAGGGTGGTGATAGCGCTTCTGACCAGCTTGGCCAGCAGTACCACCACTACGCCCAGGACCACATAAACCAGCCCCCGGGGGAAGAACGTCAGTGAATCAATCAGTGCTTCCATAAATCCTGCTGGCTCCTTTACCCGGGCCGTTCCCCCGGATAGAGCTGTATGTTTTCTTCCGCGATTATATCTGCGAAGTGGGCTTCGAAGGGCGCGCCTTCAAATTTCGTAATTGACAGTATTCTGCTCTCGTCCTCGGCCAGGAACTCCCACATGTAGAACCCTTCCCCGTCCGTGGGCCGGTTGTCCTTGAAGTAAAAGGCCTCGAAACTGTTGCGGTACATGAAACGCAGCCCCTCAAACTCAATGGAGCGGTCTATTGACCTGCGTTCGTCCATCTCCAGCAGGGCCGATTCCGGGAGGCCGATGGCTTCCAGGCCCACCGGACGGCGGTTGTCGGTGGCAGTAACGAAAAGGGCCGGGCCATCCTCGGACCACTCAAGCCATATTCGATTCTCTGCGTCGGCCACCACCAGCTCGTACCAGACGGCCCCGTTGCCACCGTATCTATGCAGGCTTTCAACCACAAAATAGCCGTCTTCGTAGTCCAGGGCCCAACCCTTTATGGTGACCACGTCCCCCACCCGGGCCTCCCTCAAGCTGTTATCCACCCGAGAGCCTGTAGGAGCCGGCCGCTTCTTCCCCCTGCCAAATAGTGCCCGAAGCATGTTGTCTGTTCCTTCTCTCTCGAAATGGTTGGTTTTGGGAGAGGACGGCCTTCAACGTCCCTGGCTTCAACCGTAGGCGGCTGCAGCCTCCCATTTCCCTGCTCAAAGGCAACAATATCTGGACAACATCATAGCACGGGTCTGGATGCTCACGGGTTTGCAACGCCGGCGAAGCAGGCCTGCTTTCCTGATTGTCATCAGGCCGGCTTACCGACCGCCTGCCAGCCCCGTCATACCGGCGAAAGCCGGTATCCAGGAATCCTTGCCTCGCATGACCTGTATGCACTGTTAGTTTTGTTGGATTCCGGCCTGCGCCTGAATAACGCTTTCCATGCCACTTTCACGAATCAACTCTGAGCAGTTATTCGCGTCTCCCTGCCCTTGACCCCTAATGGCGGGAAATGTATTGTGGAGTTGAGCAGCTAAGGTACAGTGCTCATTGTTTCTTAAATTTCATTCCTGCAAATCCATTCAGGCGGTGACCTTAATGGGCTCATTCGGCGGCATCCTCGCTGCTATTTTCCTGCTGATTCTCGGGGTGCTCCTGATAACCGGTATTCTCGATTTCATCCTGTGGATACTTGGCGCCATCTGCATCGTCCTTGGCATAATTGTAGGCGCCATGGCAGTTTTCGGAGGCAAGAGAAACAGTTTCTGAATTCGGACCCCCAGGTTTCCGGCCTTTTGGTCCCATCCCGATACCGCAAAAAAATAGATCGAACAGACTCCCCATCCTATCCAGTCTGGAGGTCCCCAGCATGGGAATGTTCTCAAGAATGTCCACCATCGTTAAGTCAAAAATGAACCGAATCCTGGACTCAGCGGAAGACCCCAGGGAAACCCTTGATTACTCCTACGAGAAACAGCTGGAAATGCTCCAGAACGTGAAACGGGGCGTGGTGGAAATGGTTACCGCCAAGCGCCGCATCCAGCAGCAGGCGGCCAAGGTCCGCGAGAACGTTACCCGCCTCGAGCGCCAGGCCAGGCAGGCTCTGGACGCCGACCGGGAAGACCTCGCCCGCCTGGCCCTGCAACGCAAGCAGAACGCTCTCATCGAACTTCAGGGCCTGGATGAGCAGATCGAAGGGATGGAGCAGGAACAGCAGAAACTCACCATCGCCGAGCAGAGGCTGCAGGCCAAGGTTGACGCCTTCCGCAACAAGAAGGAAATCATCAAGGCCCAGTACACCGCCGCCCAGGCCCAGGTGAGGATTGGCTCGGCCCTGGGAGGAATCTCCGAGGAAATGAGCGACGTTTCCCTGGCGGTGCAGCGCGCGGAAAACAAGACCGACCAGATGCGGGCCAAGGCCGGCGCCATCGATGAACTCGTGGAAACCGGCGTTCTGGACGACATCACCGGACCCCAGGACGACATTGAAAGAGAGCTCTCCCAAATCTCCATTTCCCAGGGCGTCGAGGAAGAACTTGCCGCCCTCAAGGGTGGCGGCTCCGGCGCCAGGGCGTTGCCAGCCTCGCAGTCTGCCGTGGACGCCGAACTGGACGCTCTCAGAAACCAGGGTTCCAGCTAATCATAGGGGCAGGTGGACAAAGATGATCGTAAGAATTCTGGGTGAAGGCCAGTTCAATCTGCCCGGCGCGGCAATCGACGAGCTGAACGAAATTGACAACCGCATGGTGGAAGCCGTGGAGGCGGAAGACCGTTCCGCGCTGACCGCTCTGCTCCAGGAAATGGAAACCCTGGTCCGCGAAAAGGGAGAGCCGGTACCCATCGATGAACTGGTAGAGTCTGACCTGATTCTGCCCGAAATCGACCTCACCCTGGAAGAAGCCGAAAGCATATTTGTGGGCGAGGGACTCCTGCCAGGTTAGTTTCCGTACCGCATCAATCCAGGAGAGGGGACGCGCCGACGTCCCCTTTTTCTGCCTCTATCCCCATTCTTGAACCGTTATCCTTGAGTCTCCACAACCGGCGCCGGGCGAATCGGTCGCCGGACCGATGCGGGATCAATGCCGGCGCGCATGGCCGACATCACGCCCGCAGCCTCCCAGTAATTCTCCACCACGTAGAACTGTCCCGGTTGCCAGGGAAGCATTTCCAGGTCGTTCCGCATCAGGTTCCGGTTCTCCCTTACGGCGATCACCTTCATGCCCTGCTCCAGCGCCGCAAGCACCGGCAGCCCCAGGCAACCCTCCGGAATCACCAGGCAGGAAATGTCCGACGCGCCAATGACGCCCGGATGGGCCATGGGGGCAGTATCGGTAGTCAGGGCGGGGCTCTGCTGCAACCCTTTAAGAATGCATTGAATCAGCGCCAGGGAAACTCCCTCCGCCGCCATGCGAGGGTCAATAATCCCCGGGTCGGCGTTGGCAATGGCCTGGGTCTCCAGCATGGGCGCGTGGGCCGAAGGCACGTCCAGCATTGCGGAAACGGCATGCGTCAGCATTGCTTCCACCCCGCCCCAGGGATTTACCATCTCCCCGTTGCTGTCAAAGTACTCGGCGTGGAAGCCTTCCGGGACATTTATCTGGGACGATATGGCGACGGCATCAAACTGTCCCCGGTATTC
Organism: Chloroflexota bacterium; assembly: GCA_028874675.1. Lineage (GTDB taxonomy): Bacteria > Chloroflexota > Dehalococcoidia > Lucifugimonadales > UBA3495 > Bin22. Next base: position 1,605 of record JAPPJA010000221.1, on the reverse strand, counting down.
TTCCAGGGCGTCCAGAACGCGTTCCAGGCCCCTGACTTTGCCCGCTGCCCTCCCCGACCCCACGTAGGCTGATGCCATCTCGAACTCCGGGCCCAGCTTGACCATCCCCGGGACGGCCAGGCCATAGGTGGCCCGGGCTGCGTTAACCGAGTTTATGGCGGCGTTAAGGAACAGCTCGTCATCGTGGTGACCCAGCAGAACCAGCACCCGGTTGCTGCGGGTTCGCTGCAGCCCCACCGCTCCCATCAGGAGCCGCGAGATTATGCTCCCTTCCACGTAAAGCGCATTGCCGGGAATGTCGATGATGTCTGAGGCATTGACTACGTTGGGGTGGGTGATCAGGGTGTCGCAGGCGGCAGAAAGCAGCTTTGCCACCGGCGTGGCATCCCCCGCATGCCCCCCAATTTCAGCCCCAATTCCCGTGGGAACCAACAGCACGCAGGTAAAATGCCTCACGTTCTCGAAGGGACGGCGATGAAACCGGAATATGGAAGGGGGAGGCGCTCCTTCCCACTCTGACAGTATGCTGACTTCGCAGTTGAACGCCTCACCCGAGGATGAAGTCACAGCCAGCCTGACGGGCCATTCGCCCTCGCCAAGCTGCCGGCCGACTCCATCCTCCAGTTCCGCCAGGGCGGCTCCGGACCGGACGTCCAAGGGGACGGTCAGTTCCCTTTCATGAAGGATGGCAGGCATTAGTCTTCCACCGCGCGGCGTAGTCCTCGTAGTCGAACTCCCTCAGCAGCTTTAGCCGCCCTTCCGGGCTGACCGAGTAGAGAGTTGGCAGGTTCACACCGTTGAAAGTGTGGGCCTTGGCCAGGGTATAGGAACCGGCATTGTTGAATACTACCCGGTCACCCACCCCCAGCGGGCGCTCAAATCTGTACTCCCCGAATACATCGCCGGCCAGGCAGGTGCATCCGGCCAGCAGGTACTCCCACTCCCCGTCGTCCTGATGGCAGGCCACGTCCGGCTCAAAGTCGAACTCCAGCAATTCCGGCATGTGGTTGACCGTCGAGTCCAGCACTGCAACCCGCTTCCCGCCGCTGTCGAAAATGTCCAGCGTCGTGCTGACCATGTGGCCCGCCGAACGAACGAAGGCGGCGCCGGGTTCAAGAAAGACCACCACCCCGTATTCCCGTTGCAGGCGCTCGATGGTCGTACGCAGGGGGGCCAGGTCAACCCCCTCCGGCAACAGGTAGCCTCCGCCCAGATTTATCCATGACGCCTGCTCCAGCAGATGGGGCAGCCGCTGCTGGAGGCAGTCCACCGTCTGTTGCAGCTCAAGGAAATCAGTAGATTCGCAGTTTGTATGTACCAGCAATCCCTCGGGCTTTCCGCCGCCCAATCCCTCCAGGCTGTCCATGTTGGCCAGGACGTCAATGGGTATGCCCAGCTTAGAGTGCTGGCGGCACGGGTCATACCGTTCGTCGTCAAGAAAGGACATTCCCGGATTGACCCTCAGTCCCTGGCTGGCCCGGCCATCAAAATAAGCCCCGGTGTTGCGCCACTGCCCCAGGCTGTTGTAGGAGACATAATCGCACAGGCCCGCCAGTTCCGCAGCGTCACGAAGCCGGATTCCGGGGCTGGTGAAATGGATGGAAC
>JAPPJA010000440.1 GCA_028874675.1 Chloroflexota bacterium | reverse complement strand
GGCCAAACTCCAGCGCCTCTATCCCATCAATTCCTGACTTGACGGAGTACTAGCCTACGGTCTTCTTTTTTTCCAGACTCTTCAAAATAGACTTCGAGCCTCCTATCGTGCCGGTCAGCGAACTTTGCAGCCCGTTCCAGCAATATTGAAAACACTGTTTTCGACATTGGCCAGAGATGGTTGTGGTAGATGTTGCCATAACGACTTGAGTAGCCTTCACGGTCGACGACACAGGCGATTGCAATTACTGGCAATGAGAGTATGAATGTCTGCAATTCAGACAAAAAGGCATCCCTATTTTCTCGACTACCAAGCCAACCGAATTTGCCTCGAGCACCCCTAATTCTGGAGGAGTGAAGGGGATAATCAATTCCCCAGTCCAGGCAGAAGCTCTTGTGTTTGTCTTGGACATCATCAATTGCTTCCCCTTTAATTAGCACTCCTCCAAGCGCGAAGCAGTCCATGCCGTTGTCTTGTTTCTCGACGAGTCCGATAGCCATCTTGGCTTCACGGTTTCCCGTATCGTCAATAAATAGGACATATTTGTCAGAGTCCATAGATCCATTTGGCAATTTTAATGATCCTCAATTTCTTGGCCCAGTTTCTGCTTAACTCCACCGACGGACGACTGTCCACATCCATCTGTCGATTAAAATCCAGGTTAGCTCGCCTTCCATTTTGATGCAGTCATTCGTTCTGGGACCCGGGGCAGATCCGATTTTCGCGAGCCTGTCAACGGCGCTGTCCGGCCCAAAATATACCCTTTAGGCGAAGATCAAATCCGGAGAATGCTTCTGTTTTCCACCGGCGACAGAAAGGTTGCTGCACAACCTCGACTGCGCAGATATATTTAACTTTTCTTAGTCTATGGCATCTGACCCTTCACGATTAGGAAACTGGACAGGACTCCCCTCAGGCAGTCACGATCCCCGGTGAAATTCCTCCACCTGGTTCAAGAAGTTGCGCAGCAGGTCGTGGCCCACGGGCGTCATTATGGACTCCGGGTGGAATTGCACGCCCTCCACCGGATGTTCCTTGTGGCGGAGCCCCATGATAAGGCCGTTGTCGGTCCAGGCGGTTACTTCCAGTGAGTCGGGCAGGGAGTCGGGATAAACTACCAGCGAGTGGTACCTGATGCCCTCGAAGGGGTTGGGTAGGCCGGCCAGGACGCCTTTTCCGGTGTGGTGAATCATGGATGTCTTGCCGTGCCGGATTTCTCCGGCCCGGCCCACTGTGCCGCCGTACACTTCGCCCAGGCACTGATGGCCCAGGCATACTCCTAACACCGGTAGCTTTGACCCGAAGTGGCGGATGGCTTCGTTGGAAACCCCTGCTTCGGTTGGGGTACAGGGGCCGGGGGAAACTACTATGCCCTCGGGTCCCATCCCCTCCATCTCCTCCACGGTAATCTTGTCATTGCGCACGGTTACAACCTCGGCGCCCAATTCCGAAAGGTACTGGTAAAGGTTGTAGGTGAAACTGTCGTAGTTGTCTATCATTAACAGCATCGGTGAAACTCCAGGAAGGTCAGTACAGTTCCACGAATTCAAGCCAGTTGCCGTCGGGGTCCCGGGCGTAAAGAGCTTTGCGCAGCAACTTGCCGGCATCGTCAAACAGGGAGGCCGGCGGGTTGTTGAAGGAGAGACCCCGCTGCGATTTGTCCGCATAAAACTCTTCGATGTTCTCCACAAAGAAGGCCAGGTGCGAGGCGCCGGCATCGTTGAGATGGAGGTGGCCGTCTCCCACGGGCGGGTTGATGTACTGGATGAGCTCCAGCTGGTGACCGTACCCCAGTTCCACAAATGCTCCCTTGATGTGGGCGTTGTCAAAACCCAATAGCTGGCAGGCGAAATCGCCGGTACGCTCGGTTCGGCCTACAAGTCTCAGGCCCATTACGGTGGTATAGAAATCTATGGTCTTATCAATGTCTTTGACAACGAATCCCGTATGAAACATGGACTTGAGCATATTCTGAATCCCCTTTTCTGGCGGTTTAGACCTATTGTCAGATGGTCCGGTCAGCGGCGCCCCTCGGCGATGTCAATTGCCCGCAGCAGGGCCCCCGACTTGTGGCGGGTTTCCATGTACTCGTCCTCGGCAACACTGTCGGCTACCACTCCCCCACCCGCCTGCACATACATGGTACCGTCCTTGTATATGCCCGTGCGCAGCACCAGGGCTGTGTCCATGTTGCCGGAAAAACTGAAGTAGCCGACAGCCCCGCCATAGGGGCCCCGCTTTTCGCCTTCAATTTCGGAGATTATCTCCATGGCCCTTATTTTGGGGGCGCCGGAAACGGTTCCCGCCGGGAAGCATGACCTCAGCGCATCGTATGGTGTAAGCTCGGGATTGAGCCTTCCCTCCACGTGAGACACAAGGTGCATAACGTGGGAAAACCGCTCTACTTCCATAAGCTGGGTCACTTCTACGGTTCCTGGAATGCTTACGCGTCCAATGTCATTGCGGCCCAGGTCCACCAGCATTATGTGCTCGGCCCGCTGCTTTTCGCTGTTCTTCAGTTCCTCTTCGTTTGCGTCATCTTCGCCCGGCGTCGTCCCACGCGGCCTGGTACCGGCGATGGGGTGGGTGGCGGCAATTCCGTCCTCTACTTTAACCACGGTCTCTATGGCTGCCCCCACAATTTGAAACCCGTCCAGGTCCAGGTAGTACATGTAGGGAGAGGGGTTTACGCTGCGCAGGGCGCGGTAAACCTGGAAGGGGTGGGCGTCCGTGCGACGGGAAAACCGCTGGGAGTTTACGACTTGAATGACGTCACCGGCGTAAACGTACTCAATGCACTTCTCCACCGCCTCGGCATACTGTTCTATGGTGAAGTTGGACTCTACCGGAGCAGAACCGGTCGCACCAAAATCACCGTCCTGAAGCTCCTCTGGCAACGTCAGGTGCTGAGACAAGCGGTCCACCATCTCGTCTATGCGCGCCGTCGCCTCAAGATAGGCCTTTTCCACGTCCCCAAAGAGGTGGGCGTGGCTGACGACTTTAATGTCGTGCCGCAGATGGTCAAAAACCAGGAGTGTATCGGCGAACATGAAGACTGATTCCGGCAGGTCCTGGGGGTCGGCGGGCATAGGAGGGACCCTTGGTTCAAAGTAGCGGATGGCGTCATAGGCTAAGTAACCCACGGCCCCTCCGTGGAAGCCCGGCAACCCTTGCACTGGGATTAACTTGTGCTGGGACATCTCCTGTTCCACCAGGATTAGGGGATCAATTTCACCGTTCGGGGTCCCCTTTCCGGTGTGAACCACCTTGTAGGGCTCAGTGCCGATGAAGGTGTATCTGCCCAAGCGTTCGCCGCCTTCGACACTCTCCAGCAGGTAGGAATATGGCCCTCGGGCGACTTTGAGGTATGCGGATACGGGAGTTTCCAGGTCGGCGTTGATGGACCGGTAAATGGGAATCAGGTTGCCTTCGCTGGACGCCGCCAACGCCTTTACCTCTTGCAGCGATGGATAGTACATAGCCATTCTTCACCAGGTTCAATCGGGTTATTGTTCGGTAACCTTCATACAAAAAAGCTCATCCCAAAGGGACGAGCTTTTCTCGTGTTGCCACCCTAATTGTTGGGGCCTTCCCGATCCCAGATGAAGGGACCCAACTTCTCTGCCGGCAAAAGGGGTGAATTCTGCTTGGCCCCAGTGCCGCGGACCTTTAACGGTGTCCAACCGACCCGGCCTACTCCGCCACTTTGCCCTTTGACATAGGGGATGTGGCCCTTCGGCTGGTGGCTCCGGAGTCCATTCGTGCTTCTGCGCCCGGCGCCGGCTCACACCTTACCCGGCTCTCTTTGCCACGCTGGAAGCCTACTATTCTCCTTCACAGCCTTTGATGTATTTGGATGTTCGGTGAGTATAGGTTTATGCAGGGAACAGTGTCAAGGTGAAAAAATTGCGGCAAGCAAGCAATGTAGAAGGAATGGGTCAAGGCGCTTTTCCCCTCAATGGCCGATTTCCGGGGGACATGCGGATAGTGTTGCAAAGTCGGGGGTTAGCCGCCCAACACCGAAAAGAGGCCGGTAGTATTGTCAATGTTTTCCAGGTCTCTCAGGCGGGTAATGGCCTCTTCGATATGATCGGGAGGCAGGATGTAGCGGGAACAGTAGAGAAACTTCGCGTCCAGCTCTTCTGTGGTCAAAGGGATTTCTGCCAGCCCACGAGCAAATTCTGCCCGATGGTGAATTTGGCGGCCGTCTCTGAGGGTTATTGATACGGAGGAGGGATAGGGAATTAAGGCGGTTGGCTCTTCGCTGGCGTCCACCGCAATTCGGTCCATCAGGGTCCGGACCCGGGGGTCGTTTACTGTCTGTTCGCTGAAGCTGTCTATCAGTGGGTGACCCGTGGCCAGGGTGGAGGCAACAATGAAGCTGATGCAGGCCCTGGCCTCCCACCCGTTTGCCGGGGTGGGATAAGGCAAAGAGTCCAGGGCCGGTGGCGTTACTCCTACCTTGACCTCGACTATTTCATCAGCGGAGAACCTGTATTGCTGCACCAGCTGAAGACTGGCATCTATGGCCGTGTGTGCTTGCGAAGCGCAAGGGTAAAGCTTCAGGGCGGCTCCAGGGCTGAGAACGTCAAAGGGAGTCCCTAGCCCCAGTCCTCCGTCTGATTCCGGGAGCACAGCGGGCAAGGAAGGCACGGCATCCAGGCCCTGCTGGGTAAGCAGTGCAGCCATAACCCCTCCCATAGCGGCTTTGCCGTAAGCATAAGCGCTTTCCGGACCGGCGCCCGCAGGGGACGAATGAGCGGGTGATCCGCCGGCGCCGGCGAGGTGCAACGCCTTGATGGTTTTCGCTTCGTCCAGGTCCAGCAACATGCAGGCGGCGGCCGTTGCCCCCAGGGCTGCCGAAAATGTGCCGCATCCAGTTTGTTCTTGGAGTGATGCGTCTCCGCCGTTGTTGCTGCCATTATCCAGGGCCTGGAGGCTGGAGTACACTTCGCAACCCACTGCGAAGGACGTCAGCGCCTTGGGTCCGGAAATTCCGTTCATTTCTCCCAGGGCCATGACCACTGGGAAAATGGCCCCGCCAGGGTGAGCGCCGTTGGCAACGATTTCGTCGTCGAAGTCCAGCAGGCGGATCAGGACGGCGTTGACCAGCGAGGCGTAAACCGGAGAGGAACGCAAGCCCTTTCCGATGATGGTGCACCGGCCGTTGCCTCCCATATTCTGGGCAAATTGCGTCACGGTGTGGCCGTCCTGCTGGGCTGCCCCGGCCAGTCCCGCTGCGGCGGCATTGACCATTATTTCCTTGGAAACTTCAGCAACTTCTGCCGGCAGGCGCTCCAGGCTATTGGTCTTGGCGGCAAAGCTGGCTATTTCCTGGTATATGGTCGAAATCTTGGTCATAGGGGAGACTCCCGGGGCGACAGGTCCTGCGAAGAGAGGATACTCAGGAGCACTCAGGTTGGCAAGCTGAGTGTCCGAGTCTTGGCTTACCCCCTGTGCATGCTTTATGATTACCGCAACATCCGCGCCGTCTTTCGGAAAAGCTGGGCCAATGGACGCGGAAATCAGGAGTTATGCGGTATGAGCTACGAGACCATCAATATTGAACAAGTTCAGCGCGTCGCCATCGTTACTTTGAACCGACCCGAGGTGCTGAACGCCCTGAATCTGCAGCTGGTTCGTGAACTCGACGAGGC
>JAPPJA010000475.1 GCA_028874675.1 Chloroflexota bacterium | reverse complement strand
CTCCCGCTTCTCCCAGGCTGGTGACCGTTTAACCAGGGTTCACGTTTCCTGGCACCGCCAATTCCCCGGATACTCCCTTTCCGGACCAGGAGAAGAGAGCCGGTGCTGCAGACCTCTGAAAACTATGGTTTCGTGCTTCTCGCTATTTCTGTAGCGGGCGTCGCCTATTTGATGGGAAGCGTTTCCCCGGCATACTTCGTTGTGCGCCGTCGCCTGGGAATCGATATAAGGCGAGCGGGTGACGGGAACGCCGGTTCCGAGAATGTGGGCCGACTTATCGGTGTCAGGCCGGCCATCCTGGTGGCGGTTATAGACATTGCCAAGGGGCTGCTGGCCGTAGCCCTGGCCCGGACCATGATTCTGGCGGTGTCCGCCGAGTTCCCGAATAGTCTGCCAATTCATCCCGAGAGCTTCAAACAGGGACTAATGCTGCTGGCTGGCATCGCCGCTGTGCTTGGCCACTGCTGGCCGGCTTACTTGAAAGGGTCGGGGGGAAAGGGAGCGGCCACGGCCACCGGGGCTTTGCTGGGGATAGCGACTGCACCGGCCCTGCTGGTTGCCCTACCGGCATTCGGTTTGATGTGCATTTTCCGCAGCACCACCTGGGGACTGGCCTCCTTTTTCATAGGAACGGTGTCTGTTGCTGCCTTCTTCGCATATTATGGAAACCTGGGGTACTCCCTGGCATGGGTTGCCTGGATCATCGCCATTCCGGCTATGGTGGGTGTGATTCACCTGATGACTTCCAGGAAGTCTTTGGGAAATCTCGCGGCCTTTGCGGAAAAATAACCCTCGTCACCTGGGTAAGGCTACCTTCATGCTCCGGCGCACCCTGCATTCACTTCAACCATCAACTTCAACTTTCCCTTCACTTCCAGCGGCCGTCAGGGGCACAGTCTAAATGTGGATTGTCGTTGCGCTGGTTTCGGCTGCCACCCTGGCCCTGGTTCACCTGACCGATAAGCGCCTGCTGGACCACCATTTACCCAACATTGACACCCTGTACGCCTGGGTTGCAATTGGGCTGGCCGTCTATATTGCCGGCGCGCTGGCTATATTCGGAGTTCCTTCAGATACGGCGCTCCCCTACATCCTTGCCGCCCTGGCATCCGGCCTGGCCCTGGGCATAGGCTATGCTCTCCTGTTCGTGGCCCTCAAGGTTGATGAAGCATCCCGGGCTGTTGCCATCTCCCAGATCTATCCCATCTTCGTGGCGCTTCTGGCGGTGCCATTCCTGGGGGAACGCCTGAGCCCCTTCCAGTGGGCATCCATTGTTTTCGTTGTGCTGGGGACCATGGTCATTTCCCTTCCTGCCGTTCCTCACAAGCTGGGAGAGTTGAAGCCGGCCAGGGGCGTACCGGCAGCCGTCGCCAGCGGACTGTTCCTTGCTGTCGGCTTCTTCACCGCCAAGGTGGCCCTGTCCGAGAGCTCCTTCGTCACAGTCTTCATTTACCAGCAGACCGGTACGCTCCTGGCCTTCTTGCCCTTTTGCCGCCCGAAGGTCTGCATGCAGCTCTTCGGCGCGATGAAGCAGCCCAGCACCGTCGGCCTGCTGCTGGTGGGGGAGGGGATGCTTCCATTGGTAGTCGTTGCCGGCGCCCTCCTGGCCACCAGCCTGGGTACCGTTTCCCTGGTTACTGCCTTTTTGGCAACCACACCCCTTTTCGTGTTTGTGCTGGCCACGGCGCTAAGCCATGCGCGATGGCATTTCATGGAAGAAGCCCTCTCTCCCCAAACGCTGGCGATGAAGTTTGCCGCCATTGCCATGATCGTCGCCGGTGTCAGTTCCCTGGGTCTCTTCTAACCCACCGGTCCCACAGCATGTGAACGCCTTCGTCACATCGTTCCCCGTTTGACAGTTTCCCCGGTCTGGCCCACAATCCACCAAGACTTCCGCCCAACGCGGAGATGACACAGGAGTGGAATATGGGCTGGTCCAGCCACCACAAGAACGGTCTGATCTATTACAACCCGCAGCTGAGCTATCGAGGGTACACCCTCGTCGCCACCAACCGGGGCGGCTCATTCGCAAACCTGATAGACATGGAAGGCCGCGTCTGCCACCGCTGGCACCATCCCGAGGAGATTGTTTACGGCTATTTGTTGCCTAACGGCCACATCCTTTTCCGCAGCCGAACGGCTCGCCACGAAGGCGAGGGGCCGCAATTCGGGGGCCGCTCCATGTCGTTAATTGAGCTGGACTGGGACGGCAATCTCGTCTGGAAGTACGAAAGCCCCGACATGTTCCTCCACCACGACTTCGAACGTCTGCTCAATGGCAACACCCTGGTATTGCTTTGGGCTCCCGTGCCCGCCGACCTGGCGGCCCAGGTCAAGGGTGGCTACGAATCTCCCGAATCGGAAGAAATGTGGGGCGACGTGGTCCAGGAAATCACTCCCGACGGCGAGATAGTGTATGAATGGAAGTCCTGGGACTTCCTCAGTGTGGATGAAGACGTGATCTGCCCCATGGAAGGCCGCCACGAGTGGTCGCACCAGAACGCGCTCAACGTTACCCCCGAAGGCGATTTGCTGGTCAGCTACCGCCAGACCAGCACCGTGGGAATCGTGGACAAAGCCAGCGGCCAGTTTCGCTGGAAGTGGGGTCCGGGAGAAGTTATCCACCAGCATCACCCAACCTGGCTGCCCAGCGGAAAGGTGATGCTCTTCGACAATGGCTGCCACCGCCGCGGCGCCAGTCGTTCGCGAATCATCGAGGTTGACCCCGAAACCAGCGAAATCGGCTGGGAATATACCGGCACCCTCGACATATCCTTCTTCAGCTACAACATCAGCAGCGCCGAGCGTCAACCCAACGGTAATACCGTCATTTGCGAAGGCGCGCCGGGCCGCATTTTCGAGGTAACCCAGTCCAGGGAAATTGTCTGGGAGTACGTCAACCCCTTCTACGGAGAAGCTGGGGGCGGGCCTCCCCAGAACGGCGTTTTTCGGGCCCACCGCTATGGCCCCGACCATCCCGCCCTTTTAGGCAAGGACCTGGACCCGGACCGGTACGCCAACATCAACCGCCTCTATAACACTGGCTGACTCGCCGGTGGTCGGCAGGCGGACTTCAACCTGAACCCGCAAAGAATTTGCAAGGAGAGAGAAATGGGAAAGCTGGATGGCAGGGTAGCGCTGATAACCGGCTCGGGCCGCAATATTGGCCGGGCCACCGCATTGAAGTTTGCTGAAGAGGGGGCCGACATCGTTGTCAATGCCCGCAGCAACCGGGAAGAAGCCGAGGCCGTTGCTGAAGAGGTGCGCGCCCTGGGCCGACGCGCCCTGCCGGTCCTGGCCGACGTGTCCAGCAAGGAACAGGTGGACAGCATGGTCAAGATGGCCCTGGACGAGTTCGGCCGGATCGACATTCTGCTGAACAACGCAGCCATACGTCCCCACAAACCCTTCCTGGACCTGACCCTGGAGGACTGGGAATACGTTCGAGGGGTGGTGCTGGACGGCGCTTTTTACTGCACCCACGCGGTCATGCCCTCCATGGTGGAGAATAACTACGGGAGGGTGCTCTTCTTCACCGGCGATGGGGCCTGGGCCGGCGGAGCGCAGCGGGGCCATGTGTCCGCCGCCAAGATGGGCCTGGTGGGCTTCAGTCGCAGCCTGGCTACCGAGTTTGCCCCTCACAACGTCAGGGTTAACGTGGTTTCCCCCGGCAGCATCGATACCAGCCGGGCAAACCCGGACTGGTACCCGGAAAGCCGCCCCCCCAACGCCGCGGGCATACCCCTGGGCCGCCAGGGCAAGACCGAAGAGATTGCCGCCGCCTGCCTGTTCCTGGTCAGCGACGACGGCGGGTTCATAACCGGCCAGACCCTGCACGTAAACGGTGGAGCGGCGTTCTTCTAGAACGCCCCTAACGGCTGGAGAAGGGTCAGAATGCGGGTGGGCCCCTTGAGGGCTCGTCCCTCACCCAACCACCGGGCCACCGTACGACTTTCAGAACATTTTCCGAAGTGACTGGACCATCACCAAAAGAAACGGGGGCGAGTTATTCATCGCCCCCGCGCTTTTAGACCTTCTCCGGCAATCCCCGGCACACTTCCTTCATCTAATCCCGGAAACGGAATTCCTTCAAGTCAGGCGGGATAATCAGCGTGGCCTCGGTAGCTTCCTGGATTTCTTCGGGCGTCCAGCCGGGAGCGTGTTCCCGAAGCTCAAAGCCCTGCGGCGTCACCTTGAAGAGGCCCAGGTCCGTAGCCACCAGCGTCACCACACCCGGCGCGGTTATGGGCAGGGCGCAGCGCTTCAGCATCCTGGGCTTGCCGTCGCGGGTCGTGTGTTCCATGGCAATGAAAACCTGCTTGGCACACGCCGCCAGGTCCATGGCGCCGCCAATACCGCCCCCTTTCCGGTTGGGAATCCGCCAGTTCGCGAAATCCCCGTTCTCCGCCACCTCATAGGCTCCCATCACGGTAACGTCAACCATGCCGCCGCGAATCAGGGCGAAGGAGTCGGCGTGGTGCACTATGGCCATACCGGGAATGGGCACAACGTTCTGCCCGCCGGCGTTTACCAGGTGCCGGTCTTCCTCGCCCGCCGGAGCCAGCGGCCCGTAGCCGATTACGCCATTCTCAGAATGGAAGATTAGGTCCTTGGTGGGGTCAACATAGTTGGAGCAAAGGGTCGGCATTCCCACACCCAGGTTAACGATCCAATCATCCTGGAACTCCATGGCCAGCCGGTCGCACATGGCCTGCCGCTGCAGCTTGGGTTTCTCTTCGGTCATCTGGGTTCCTCCTTGAGGAATCTTTCAAAAACGGTGGAAATGATGAAATTAATCGAAAATACCGTCGGGCGGAATCTTGACCAGGCGGTTGACGTAAACCCCGGGGACGTGAATCTTGTCCGGGTCAAGCTCGCCCACCGGTACTATCTCGTCCTCGACCTCTACTATGGTGACCCGCGCGGCCATGGCCATAATGGGATTGAAGTTCCGCTGGGAAAGCCGGAACTGCAGGTTGCCGAAAGTGTCGGCGCGGAAGGCCCGTATGAGGGCATAGTCGGCATGGAGCGGATACTCCAGCACGTAGGTTCGGCCGTCGATCTCCCGGTGCTCCTTGCCCTCCGCCAGCTCCGTTCCTACGCTGGCCGGAGTGAAGAAGGCACCGATTCCGGAAGCGGCGGCTCGAATGCGTTCGGCCAGGGTCCCCTGCGGGACCGTCTCGGCATCGATTTCCCCATCGTTGTACATCTGCACGAAGGGAGAGATCTGTGAAGGATGGGTGGGAGATGTGAATGCCGCGTACATCTTCTTTACCTGGCGTGCCGCAATCAGTGTCCCAACGTCAATCTTCTCGTCCAGCGTCCCGCAATTGTTGGAAATGCCGGTGAGGTCTTTCGCTCCCTGGCGATTCAGGGCTGCCAGCAGGTTTCGGGGTACGCCGACGCCGCTGAATCCCGGCGACATAAACGCGGAACCGTCAGCAACGTCAGCCACCGCCTCGTCAAAGGACTGGTAGATCTTGTTCTTCATTCGGGTCTGCTCCTGGGGACAATCTGCCCTACATACTACCGCACACAGCCATTCGTTGCCACACCCTCTATGGTCACGCAGATCATATCTGCACCCCTTTAACTGTCCCTCTTCCCATCAATCCTGCCGGCTCGCGATTACCTTTTCCTTTCCTGCATTGCCCTTGCCCATCACCTGGATT
>JAPPJA010000068.1 GCA_028874675.1 Chloroflexota bacterium | reverse complement strand
CCGCAACCAAATCAGGCCGGAAACACCACCATGAAGTCGTCGTTGTAGTACTAGCAGCTTGAACGGGTCCCGCAGGTTCCGCATCCACCCCTGGCCAGAGCCCGGAAGGCGGTAATATGCCCATAGTTGACACCCATTGCCACGCCACGCCCTACTGGTTCGAGCCGGTGGAAATCCTGCTGGACCAGATGGCCCGCAACGACGTGGACCACGCCGTGCTCATACAGATTAACGGCGTGTTCGACAATTCTTACCTGGCGGAGTGCCTGCAGAGATTCCCCGGCCGCTTTGCCGGGGTGGGCATGGTTGACGTGGGCAGCCCGGACGCGCCGGACCGCCTGGCGGAGTTTCCCGGAATGGGCCTGGAGGGAGTGAGGCTAAACGCCGCCACCAGGTCGCCAGGCAGCGACCCCCTGGCCATCTGGCGCAAGGCCAGCGAAGTGGGGCTTATCGTAAGCTCCGGCGGCCAGCTGGAGGCGTTCTCATCTCCGGAGTTTGAAGCCATAATTCGGGAACTACCCGACCTGAAGGTCATTATCGAACATCTGGGGGCCGGCGGCAGGGACACCGAACCCTATGATGCTTACAAGCGGGTCCTGGCGCTGGCGCAGTACCCCAATACCTACATGAAAATCCCTGGACTGGGAGAAGTCTGCGAAAGGCCAAACCCCATGGTCCTGCCCTTTCCCTTCGCGGGCAATATACCGCCGCTGATGGAAATGGCTGCCGAGGCTTTCGGTCCACAGAGGCTGATGTGGGGAAGCGACTTTCCGCCGGTGGCTTTCCGGGAAGGCTATCGCAACGCCCTGCGCTGGCCCATGGAACACGTACGCTGGGGCAGCGACTCGGACCTGGACTGGGTATTTGGAGGCACCGCTGCCTCCCTGTTCCGGTTTTCCTGACCGGGCCCGGGCTGACCTCCCGCCGGCCGCCGACAGCCTGGGGCCAGTCAGTCAGTTGAACCGATTCATCGCTATGGTAATGTTCTCTCCAAGGATGCAGTCCACGGCCTCGGCCACCCGCTGAATTGCGTTGGCAATTTCCGTCGCCTCTTCACCCTGGAAGCGGTTCAAAACGTGGGAGACCTGGCCCCCCTGGCTCTCGGGGTGGCCGATTCCCACCCTGACCCTGGGAAATTCCTGGGTGCGCAGCTCTCCTATAATGGACCGGATTCCGTTATGTCCCGCGGGGCTGCCCCCGGGCCGGATCCTGAGCTTTCCCAGCGGCAGGTCCATCTCGTCATAAATGACCACGATGTCCGAGGGCTTTACGCCGAACCTGGCCACCAGGTATGAAATGGCGTCGCCGCTGCGGTTCATAAAGGTCCGGGGCTTGGCCAGCACCACCTCTCTTTCCTGGAACCTGCCGCGTCCCAGAATGGCCTTGGCCCGACGCTCCTTCAGGTCGATGTTCCAGCGACGGGCAAGCAGGTCAACGCACATGAACCCCACGTTGTGCCTGGTGTTGCGGTAGCGGTCCCCCGGGTTGCCGAGCCCGACAATGACCTTCATTGACCGGTCGGGTTCTTCCGAGTGGCGGGGCGGCCTGTTCCTTTCCTGAATTTCTACGGCCCGGGCTTCCGGGGCCTGAAGTTCCTGGGACCCTTCCTGCGTCATACCTGGGCTTCCACTGCCGCGTCGTTCATAACATCCCCGGGCGACTCCAGAAGTTGAAGGAAGTCAGCCTCAGACAGAATGGGAGTGCCCAGGCGGTTAGCCGTCTCCAGCTTGGAGCCGGGGGATTCGCCAGCTACCAGGTAGGCAGTCTTGCGGGTCACAGACGAGGTGGCGCTGCCCCCCAGGGCCTTGATTTTTCCCTCGGCCTCGCGCCGGGTCATGCCCTCCAGTGTGCCCGTAACCACGAAGCTGAGCCCGTGCCAGGGCAGGTCGCCTGGCTGCACAATTTCTATCTCGTGGTGGAGCTTGACGCCAGCCTGCCGCAGCTTCTCGATGACCGCCAGGTTATCCTCGACCTGGAAGTAGTCGTAGATACTCTCGGCAATCTTGGGGCCAATTCCGGGTATCTCCGTCAGATCCTCCTGGCTGGCCTGGGCCAGCTGCTCAACGCTGGCAAAGCGCTGGGTCAGCAGGTCCGCCACTTCGGCGCCCACGTGGGTGACGCCCAGGGCAAACAGCACGCGGGTCAGGGGACGGGTCTTGCTGGCTTCTATGTTGTCCATAATCTTGGTTGCCAGGCGGTCTCCCATCCGTTCCAGTTCCAAAAGCCGGTCCTTTTCCAGGTAGTAAAGGTCCGCCACCGTGCTGACAAATCCCTGGTCAATAAGGATTCGGCACCACTGCTCGCCCAGGCCATCCATATCCATGGCGCCCCGGCTGACAAAGTGCTTGAGCAACTCGAAGAACTGGGCGGGACAGGAGGCGTTGGGACAGCGATGCATGGCCTCCCCTTCGGGTTTGACCACGCCCGTGCCACACTCGGGACAGGCCAGGGGCATCGAAAACTCAACCTCGTCACCGGTGCGGCGGTCCAGGATGGGGCCCACAACCTGGGGGATCACGTCGCCGGCCCGTTCCACGGTAACCCAGTCGCCCACCCTTATGTCCTTGCGCCGGATGTCCTCCTCGTTGTGCAGCGATGCATGCTGGACCGTGGCCCCGCTGACTATAACCGGCTCCAGGATGGCGTAGGGATTGAGACTGCCTGTGCGTCCGACGTTGATGCCAATTTCCAGCAGCCTGGTAACGGCCCGCTCGGCCGGAAACTTGTAGGCGGTGGCCCACCGAGGTTCGCGACCCACCACGCCCAGCGAGCCCTGAAAGTTGAAGGGGTTGACCTTCACCACTACTCCGTCTACCTCGTAGGGCAGGTCGTGGCGTTTTTCCACCCATTCGCGGTAATAGTCCTTCACTTCCTCCAGGGTATGGCACAGGCGATTCTCCGGGTTAATGCGGAATCCCAGTTCCTTCAACCACTGCAGCGTCTCCCACTGTTGATCGGGATAGCCGCTTTCGCCGGCATCGTTTAGAGAATAGACCCATATCTGCATATTGCGGGAGGCGGTTACCTTGGGGTCCAGCTGCCTGATGGTGCCCGCGCCGGAATTGCGGGGGTTTGCAAAGAGGGGTTCACCCCGGTCTGCCCGCTCTTCATTGAGACGGCGGAAGCTGTCCACGGGCATGTAAACCTCGCCCCTCACTTCCAGGTACGGTGGGGGTTCACCCCGCAGGTTCAAGGGAATGGAACGGATGGTCTTGAGATTGTGGGTGACGTTTTCTCCCACAAAGCCGTTGCCCCGGGTGGCGCCCTGGGTCAATATCCCGTCCTGGTAAACGAGGCTGACGGCCAGGCCGTCAATTTTCAGCTCGCAGGTCATGGTGAAGTCGGCATCGTCCAGCAGGTTCTTGACGCGGCGATACCAGGCGTCCAGCGTCTCGTCGTCGAATACATTGCCCAGGCTGAGCATGGTGTGGCGGTGCTCCACCTGCTCGAACCCGTCAGCCGGGTCCCCGCCAATGCGGTGGGTGGGAGAGTCGGGACGTGTTAGTTCAGGATTCTCATTTTCGATCCTCCTGAGTTCCTGCAGCATCCCGTCGTAGTCCTGGTCGCTGATTATGGGGTCATCCAGGACATAGTACCGGTGGTTGTGGTAGTGCAGTTCCTGCCGCAACTCGGCGACTCGGTTAACAATGCCGGCATCCGCCATGGCCCGAACTCCGCTAGGACGTGTCTGACTGTCAGTATAATGTCTCTCTTTTCAGGATAACAGGTTGTGACCACACAAATTTGTGCGTGTCATCGACCGTCAAATTGGCTGGAACTTTTCTGCCTCGTCTTGCGTCATAAGGAGAAACAGCCCATTATGTCCCAGGATTTCTAACCAAAGGCAGGTAAAGACTCATGCTTACAGGTAGCCCCGACTTTCTTGTGAATCAGATACAAATGCTATACTCTGCCCTTATGAAGAAACTGCCACTTATAGTCGCAGCGCTCCTGCTGGTAACCTCGGCGCTGGCCTGCGCAGCGGCATCGGAAACCAGCTTTGAGACGTCGGAATCGATGCCCCAGGCAATGATGGCTGCCGACAGCCCCGCCGCCTTTGAGGTGGAGCGGGCAGTCGCCAAAGAGATGGCCGAAGGAGCATCTATGCCCGCCCAGCCCGCAGCAGCTGCATTCCCGGAGGCCGCTTCGGTCGAGAGCGCCCTGCTCCCCAGCTTCGACGAGGTCCAGGCCTCGGTGGCCTCCCAGAACCGCATTATCGTCCGCACCGTTGGCATGGGCCTGGTGGTGAATAACGTGGCCGATACCGTGGACCAGGTAGCCGAAACAGCCCAGTCTTTGGGCGGGTGGATCGTTTCCAGTGACCGGATCGTCATCCACCACGGCAGCGTATCGGTACGGGTGCCGGCGCAACAGCTGGACGAAGCCGTGAGCCGCATCCGGGCCCTTGGAGTGCGGGTGGAATGGGAATCGTCCAACAGCCAGGACGTTACCGACGAGTACGTGGACAGCAACTCCCGCCTCCGCAGCCTCCGCGCCACGGAGGAGGCGCTGCTGGCATTGCTGGAACGGGCGACCGACGTGGAAGACGCCCTGGAAGTGCAGCGGGAACTGTCGCGATTGCAGGCGGAGATCGAGAGCCTCCAGGGCCGCATCAAGTTCCTGCAGGAAACCGCGGCTTTTTCCCTGATAAACGTGGAAATGAGCCTGGCCCCTCGGCAAATGAGCATCAATGCCGGGCCGGACCAGACCTTCAGCTCCGGTCAGCTGGCC
This sequence comes from Chloroflexota bacterium, assembly GCA_028874675.1. GTDB lineage: Bacteria > Chloroflexota > Dehalococcoidia > Lucifugimonadales > UBA3495 > Bin22. Next base: position 950 of record JAPPJA010000068.1, on the reverse strand, counting down.
CGTTTTCGCGCCACCTTCAGCCCACCGGAAGGAATTGAAGAGTTCAGCTTTACCTGGGATTTCGGCGACGGTTCCAGCGCGGACGGCCGGGGCAGCGCACCCACAACCGAGCCCGGCCAGCGGGTCACCGCCACGGTTACCCACGTCTATGAGGACGACCGGGATTCGCCCTACATAGTCCAGCTGGAGATAACCGGGACCGGCCCCTCCGGTATTGTGGAGGGCACGGATTCCCTCATTGCCACGGTGACCCGCATACCTACCATCGAGGTGTTCGCGGGCGAGGACCGGGTGGTCAAGGAGGGTGATGAGGTTGAGTACTCGGGTTCCTTCACGCGCGGTGAGGGACTGTGGGACATTCAGTACCGCTGGGACTTCAGCGACGGCAGTCCCACGGTAACCGGGGCGCCTGAAGAGGGAGCCACCCGGGTCGAGACCAGGCATACCTTTGAAAATTACCGCCCCCAGCCCTACCAGGTCACGCTTACAATTACTGCCCAGAGCGCGGCCGGCGAGGTGCGGGGAACCAGCTCTTTCATGGCCCGCGTAACCGAGTCCCAGGGCCTGGTTATCGGCAACTGGGACCTGGTGGAGTCCGCCAAGTGGGCCATCCGGGCGCTGTCGGCCATTGCGCTGGTGATAGTCAACATCATAATCTGGGTGGCGATATTCAGCCCGGTCTGGCTGGGCATTATTGCCATCGCGTACGGTCTCTATCGCCTGAAGCGTTACCTGGACCGGCGTCTCCTGGCGCGGAACCGCCCATACGCGGAAACGGATCTTCAGACGGTTCTACCGTCCCAGCCCGACCAGGCGCCCACCGAAGAAACCGGCGAGCAGCAGGAGAATCGCTGAGCGCGACCTGCTCCCCAGGTCCAGGCCAGGAGAATCAGCAACTAGTATTCAGTCAAACTTGGTTTTAAGGGTCTTAGAATTTTCCCTGGGAAGTT
>JAPPJA010000103.1 GCA_028874675.1 Chloroflexota bacterium | reverse complement strand
GCTGCAATGTGGTCGGCAACGCCTGAAATGCGGGTATGCACCTCGGCTCCGCCCAGCGTTTCCGGGTCCACCTCCTCGCCGGTGGCGGCCCTGACCAGCGGCGGCCCCCCCAGGAAGATGGTGCCTTGCTCCCGCACCATCACCACCTCATCGCTCATGGCCGGAATATAGGCGCCGCCGGCCGTGCACGAACCCATCACCACCGACACCTGGGAAATGCCCAAAGCCGACATCCTCGCCTGGTTGTAGAAGATGCGCCCGAAGTGGTCCCGGTCGGGAAACACCTCGGCCTGCAGTGGAAGAAAGGCCCCGCCCGAATCCACCAGGTAGATGCAGGGCAGGTGGTTTTCCAGGGCCACTTCCTGGGCGCGCAGGTGTTTCTTGACGGTGACGGGATAGTAGGTCCCGCCCTTGACCGTGGCGTCATTGGCGACTATGACCACCTGCTTCCCGCGCACCACGCCAATGCCGGTAACAATGCCGGCGGAGGCCACCTCTCCCTCGTACATGTCCCACGCCGCCAACGGACACAACTCCAGGAAGGGCGTGTTGGCATCCACCAGGGCATCAATGCGCTCCCGGGCCAGCAGCTTGCCCCGGCTACGGTGCAGGTCCACTGTCCGCTGGCCCCCGCCGGCCCGGGCCAGGGCCAATCGCTCTTTCAGCTCTTTCACCAAAGCCTCCATTCGGCTCTGGTTCTCCCTGAAGTCACCGCCCGTAGTTATCGCCCTGGTTCCGATCGTTTCCATGTCCTTCCTGACTTGCCGCTCCGGGTTTCGCGACAGACTGCCGCGCTTGCCCGCTGTCCCAATTATATCCTGCCCGGATGGGCCCGTTTGAGGCTGGAGGGAAAGGCGAATTTTCACGCTATACTGCGTGGCAAGCAACTAGACCCGCTGGCGTCCGGCCCTTATCATCTTCCAAAGTCCGATTTCCTGGCGCTGCGGCTTCGTCTGGATTCGAAGTTCACCGGTGGAGGGGAGAGATATGCATGGACGGAAAAGAACGGTCCTGGTCCTTGCCACCGTGGGGACCATACTTCCCGGGCTCATTCTGGCGTTTATCTTCCTGCATATCCTGGTAGCCGGCTTCATCACCCTGATAGCCGCGCCCATACTGCTGGGGGTGCTTCTCGGAGGACACGGCCACCGCAGGGCAAATGCTAACCGCCTGCAGGCCCAGGCAGCCCAGCGGGGCGATTCCGCCTTCTTCACCGACCCCCGCCACCCGTAGTCATCCAAGAATCCCTTGCCCATCGAGGATGGAGGGGGTTGAGGGTGACCCCCTTGCGAATACTTCCTCCCCAGGCGCCAAACGGACCCAGGGCCAGCCATTGAAACGGTTCGCAACAATCTTCTCGCCTGGAGTTACGGGCCCACGCCGCACTGGGCGCGGGCCCTTCAGTTACATTCCTGTGCCCGGACGAAGAACCGGCAGCTAAACTAAAGCCAACGTGGGATGCGCACTTGCGCCAAGGCGGCGTCCGCTGTCGGTCTCAATGCGAAGCCCGGTCATCTTTTGGTAGGGGCAGGTTTGAAACCTGCCCTGCCCAATAGCAAGTCTGGCAAACGGAACGGAGTCCTCATTTGCCCACGTTGTCACCAATGTGGGATACAGGGCGGGTTGGAAACCCGCCCCTACAGAAAATGTAAATCCCACCTTGTCTTTGGTTTAGTCTCCCGCCGGCTCCATCGCGGGCATGCTGTCCTCCCTGGCCCCACTGCGGGACCACCCGCCGGACAGTCCAATCACAAACCAGCCCAGGGCCAGGATGCCGGCGGCGAAGATGGTGTCGCCGATAGACCTCAGCCACCGCGCCACTTCCAGCCACGGAGTTTGCAGAAATTCGGCGGACCGGGCATACCACATGCCGTGCTCCACGCTGGCCCAGGTCTGCGCCAGTCCCACGGGCAGCAGGCTCAGCATTACCATCAGCGCCAGCCCGACGTTGATGGTCCAGAAGGCGAAGGACAGTGTCCCCGTTCGCCACTGGGACCGCACCGTCAGCAGCCGCAGGCTCAGCAGCGTCAGCCCCAGGCCCAGGTTGCCGTAAACCCCAAAGAGGGCCGCGTGGGCGTGTACCGCCGTGGTGTTCAGGCCCTGCATATAGTAGAGGGCAATAGGCGGATTTATCAGGAAGCCAAAAAGCCCCGCGCCCACCAGGTTCCAGAAGGCCGATGCTATGAAGAAATAGACCGGCCACTTGTAGTGGTGAATCCAGGATGTCCGTCGGGTCATCGACAGGTTCTCATGCGCCTCAAATCCAATCATCACCAGGGGCATCAGTTCCAGCGCGCTGAAGGTCCCGCCAATAACCAGAATTACGGGGGAGGTGCCGGTGAAGTAGAGGTGGTGGAACATTCCCAGCACCCCGCCGCTCAGGTACAGGATGGTCGTGAACAGGATGGCCATCACGGCCGACTGCACGCGCACCAGCCCCAGCCTCACGAATATCAGCGAAATCACCGCGGTGGCGAAAACTTCAAAGAAGCCCTCCACCCACAGGTGCACCACCCACCAGCGCCAGTACTCCGCGATGGCCAGGTTGGTATGCTGGCCCGGAATCAGACCCGGCGAGTAGAAGAAGGCTATTGCCCCGATGGAAAGCATGAATATGGTCAGGAACTGCCGCCGCCGGCTGTCTCCCTTGGCCGCGCGCCAGGCTGGTATCAGGGGCCTCAGCATCAGCGCCAGCCACAGCATCAGCCCCACCAGCAGCAGGGCCTGCCAGAAGCGTCCCAGGTCCAGGTACTCGTAGCCCTGGTGACCGAACCAGAAGTTAATCTTGTCGCCCAGCAGCTGGTGGATGGCGAAGGCCTGGCCCAGCATGGACCCGGCCACCACGATGATCAGGGCCACCAGCAGAAGGTTGACTCCCCATCGCTGGAATCTGGGCTCAAAGCCCGCAATCAGCGGCACCAGGCAAAGTCCCGTAGCCAGCCAGGAAGTGGCAATCCACAGCATCCCCAGCTGCACGTGCCAGGTCCGCGACAGCGAGTAGGGCACCAGTTCCGCCAGCGCAATGCCGTAGAACTCGGTCCCCTCCACGCCATAGTGGGCGGTTATGATGCCGAAGATAATCTGCGATACAGCCAGGGCCCCCACCACCCAGAAGTACTTGTGGGTGGCCTTCATTGACGGCGTAGGCTCAATGCCGATCATGGGATCGGCTGGCGCTGCCGCCGGCTGACTCCTCCAGGTGTCCCGGCTGGCCGCGAAGAACCAGGCCAGGCCCCCTATGCCGCCCAGCAGGAGCACGAAGCTCACCACCGACACGACCACCATCACCGGCGTGGGCCCATTGCCCACCAGGTCTTCGGGCGGCCAGTTGTGGGTGTAGGTGATATCCCGGCCCGGGCGTTCGGTGACGCAGGCCCACGACGCCCAGAACAGAAAGGCGGTGAAGGCGGCCCGCCGGTCGCCATCGGGAATAACCGACCGCGGCATGGCGTAGCTTTCCCTGAGATGGTCCAGGGCGGGGTCATCGCCAAAAAGCGCGGTGTAATGCCCCTGCACCGCCTCGATGGCCTGCGCCCTCAGCGGTGAAATGGAGATTACCCCGGTGTCAGGGTCCAGGGTGTTGGTGCGCAGTTCGTCCTGGAGTCTCGACCGCAGCGCCGCCGCCTGCTCGCCGTCCAGGATATCGTAACGGGCGCCGTAGTCCTCCTGTGCCCAGTGCTCCAGCAGCCACACCGCTTCCCGATGTATCCAGTCCGCCGTCCAGTCCGGGGCCGTGTAGGCGCCGTGGCCCCAAACCGAGCCCAGCTCGTGGCCTCCGATCGATCTCCACACGTCCTGGCCCTGGTTAATATCCGCCTCGGTAAGAACGACGCTTCCGTCGGTCACGACCACCGCTGACGGAACGGGCGGGGCCATCTGGTACACCTCCCCGCCATAGTAGAGCAAGGCGGCAAAGGAACCCACCACGATGATAATCAGGCCCACCCACAAGTAGATAAGACCCCGGGTCATGCGACGTTGGCCTGCCTCGATGTCTTCGGACATATTGGGGTCGCCAGGGATTGAGGTGGCGTCGTTCATGAGCGTTACCTCCGTTGAATTGGCTGTCGGGAATGTGCGTCACCGGAGGCGGGAAATTCCGCCGAGCAGTGGTACCCGGGTTCCCGTGAAGCTTTTGCCATCGGAATGAGTGTTATGTTAGAGGCAAATCAGGTGGCCGTACATACTACCTTCGGGGCATCATCCTCCGCCGGAATAGTTATCCCGGCCCCTTCCTGGAAACGGAGACCCACAACCTGCCGGTACTCTGTTAGACTGGCCCGGCAGCGATCAGTTGCAGTCGCGCGGAGGAGGTATTAAAGATGCCGTCTTTCTGGGAAACGGTCGAAGTTGACGGAAAAGAAATGGACCTGTACGCCAGCGTCCCCGACGGGTCGGGCCCCTTTCCGGCGGTTGTCGTGGCCCATCCGGCCAGCGGCCTGGGGGAGTTCACCCAGGGCATTGTTGACCGCTTGGCCAGCGAAGGCTACGCGGCCGTGGCCCCCAACCGGTTTCACCGGGTGCCGGCAGAGGCCCTCTCCGACGGCCGGGCCGCGGGACAGTTCCTCAACGACCTGGAAACCATTGCGGATATGAACGCCACCGTGGATTTCCTGCAGAGCCACCCGTCCATCCAGTCGGACCGAATCGGGATTATCGGATTCTGCTCCGGCGGCAGGATTGCCTGGCTTTCGGCGGCCACCAACCTCCACTACAAGGCGGTGGCGCCCTTCTACGGCGGCAACATTATGGCCACCGTGGGCAATGCCACAGCCGCGCCCTTTGCGCTGGCGGAGGGCATCAACTGCCCCATGCTCTTTCACTTCGGCGAGGTGGACGCCAATCCCTCGCAGCAGGACATGAGGGCGCTGGACGACGAGCTGACCAGGCTGGGCAAGCAGCACGACTTCCGTACCTACCCCGGCGCCGGCCATGCTTTCCTGGACCACACCCAGCCCGCCCGGTACCAGGAAGCGGCAGCGCAGGCCGCCTGGCCGGCCACCATAGAGTTCCTGGACCGCCACCTAAAGGGCTAAAGGTTCTGGACGATGTTGTCCGGCGCGCGGCAGAGGATGGCCACCATCTCCTCGTCGTAGGGGTTCTCCTCAATGTGCGGGGTATGGGCCGGTACGAAGAGGAAGTCCCCGGGGCCGGCCTCAATCCATTCCTCGAAGTTGTCGCCGAACAGTACCCTTACCCGGCCCTGCAGCACATAGGCGGCTGTTTCCGCTTCCAGGTGCGTGTGGGGCGGGCCCTTCTCCTGCGGGGCGGCGGCGACCTTGCCCATCCAGATTCTGGTGGTATCGCCCTTGCCCGGGTTGACCGCCGGCTGGCGCACCATCCCCGGCGTCTGGATCGTCTCCGAGGCGTCGCCCACGGCATGGACAACGTAGGGCTTCAGACCGCTCTGCTGTTCCGTAGCCTGCATAGTATCTCCTCCTGGCTTGTTTGCTCGTTCCACCCCGAACGCGGGGCCAAATGCGCCTGCCCCTAAACTAGTGGTCCAACTGGATTTAAATGATGGATGGCACTTGCCTGTCGCCATTGCTGTGGGCAACTCATCCTACAAGCTGCTCCGAGGTTCCCGCCTGCGCGGGAACGACGGTTTAGCCCCAACCCATCAATACAATCTGGTTGAAATACTAGTACTACAACGACGACTTCATGGTGGTGTTTCCGGCCTGATTTGGTTGCGGG
>JAPPJA010000512.1 GCA_028874675.1 Chloroflexota bacterium | reverse complement strand
GCTGGCAACTGCGTCCAACGGTGAGCCCCGGGACTTGCCTCTCGGGACTTGTCTCTGCCTGGCCTTTCCCGGCAGTGGGGAAAGAGTTTTCAACGGTTACAGGCAAGGCTGTCGCCCGCAACCGTGGCGGATGGCGCCCGTTCCTAGCCCCTGTTCCGCAGTATATCAGAGGGTTTCAGCCGCCCCACCGCGACCGCGGCAACAATGATGGACAGTACCGCGGCAATTGCCAGGTTCACGATTACCAGGGTTACCAGCCACGTTTGAACCGTCAGGACCATGGGCGGAATGATGGGCAATCCCCCGGGGGTAATCCCCAGGTAGCCCAGGGTCCATCGGCCAAGGTAATAGCCGATAAGGGCGCCCGCCGCCAGGCCCACGGCGGCCACCAGCAGTCTTTCCAGTACCAGAAGGCCCAGCAGCTGGTTGCGGGAGAACCCGAGAGCGCGGGTGACTGTCAATTCGACCCGGCTGCCGTTTACGGCGACGATGGCGTGGGTGGCCAGGGCCAGGGTGACCACCAGGGTGAGGGCTTCCAGCCGCCGCCGGCCAATGGGTCCTGGGAGTAGAGTTCCACCAGGCCGGCCCGGTCCCGAATGTTTGCGGATACTGAGGTTGCTTCACGTACCGAGCGTATCGCCTGGGCCCGGTCTTCCCCTTCCTCCAGGGCCAGCCAGTACTCCCTGGGAGGCGTGGGAATGCCCCTGGGCAGCCGCCCGGTGTAGTCCTCGAAGGACTTCAGGGACACGAGGAGGAATGACTGCTCCCGTCGCAATATGGTTGGGAAGTGGGAAACGGTTTCCTGAACCGCGAAGGGCACCAACTGGGTCCCGGTATCCGCCCTCAGGAACTGGGCACCGGCCAGGTCGGGGCTGCCCACGGCGGCCAGGGGGAAGTCTCCGGGCGGGATGAACACGCCGCGAGGCTCCTGCAGCAACGGGTCTTGCCAGGTGAATTCCATGCCCCAGCCTTCGTCCCGGCCAGCCCGGCGGCTGACCAGGGCGCTGTCCGGCGATTCGCCGTGGTGAGGAAGCGCTACCCAGCGGCCAACATCATCAAAGTTTTCAATGACCTGCTGGTCGCCGGTGGCGGTACCTGGCCCGGTAGCCGGTGTCTTCAGTTTCACGCTGATGTCGTCAACGTAAATGGACCCGGGCGGCATGCGGTACAGGGACCGTCCCACAAAGAAGAGGGCGACCACGTTGAACGGCGGGTCCAGCCACACCTTTTCTTCCGGCATGGGGGCCTCGAAATAGGTCCATTCTCCCCTGGCGTCGGTCCGTTGCAGGCCGCCGTGGGAAAGCTGGATCGCCCCCAGGTCCAGGTTTTCGTAACTTCCATCAGAGTCCGCAACCCTTAGCCACAAATTAAGGGACTGCTGCACCGTGCTTTCGGCAAAAGTCTCATTGCTGACCCAGGCGCCGATGCTCTCGGCGTCCTCGGGAATAGCGATACCGGACGCGAGGTTCCCGCTGAGGTCCGGGAGCCTGGACTGGCCCCGTCGCAGGGGAGTCACCAGCTCCGAAAGGGTCTTGCCGGACGTGGAAAAGTCCTCCCGGAACCAGGCCACATCCACCAGGGCCACCGGGTCCACTCCCAGTAGTACGGCGGAAGAGCCCGGATCAACGTCCAGAAGGGTTACTCCCTCGCGCTTTACGGGCGTAAAAGTATGGACGGAGGGCAGAGAGGCCAGGTTGTCCTCGGTATCGCTGGTGGGGGCGATAATGTGGACCTCCAGCTCACCGCCGGTACGGTAGAGGGCCTGGTCCTCCTGGCTGCGCCCCAGGGTAGCCTGGAAGGAAGCGCCAAATACCCCCAGGGCAGCGGCCAGCATTACAATCACGGTCAGCGACCCGTAGGGCAGGGGGTCGCGGGCTACCCGGGACAGGGCAAAGGCGGCCCACGCCGGGGCCGCCAGGCGGGCCCCCCAGGCCAGCGTTCTGACCGACAGCGGCAGCACCCTCAGGACCAGGAAGGCGGCGGTAAGCAATGCCAGGGAGGGAGCCAGCAACAGGCTGACGTCCAGTTCCGAGTATCCGCGGGTCAGGGTACGTTCCAGGAAGCTGCCGCGCTGCTCGACCTGCCACCAGACCAGGCCCAGGGCTACCACCACCAACAGGTCGATGTAGTACCGCTGCAGGTAGGGAATGGTGGGGGGGCGGGCCCTTTCCCTCAGAAAGTCCAGCAGGCCGATTCTGGCCAGGTTGAAGTTGGCGGCAGCCAGCACGGCCAGGCTCATCAGGCCGCCGACGGCCCCCAGCAGGAACATATCGGCCCTCAACCCGATTTCCAGGGTATCCGTTCCGCCCTTGGGGTCTATGGTGTCAAAGAGGGCCAGGCGGAAAATCAGCAGGGCCAGGAGTGGCCCCACCAGGGTTGCCGCCGCCACGAGGATAGCCTCGGCCAGGGTAATGACCGTCCCGACCTGCAGCATGCTGGCGCCGCGACTGCGCAGCAAGCCCGCTTCCTCGCTGCGGGACTTGGCCAGCAGGCCTGTCACCAGAATCAGGAAGTAGAGGATCACCACCACCACGAGAGATATGAACAGGTAAATGGGGGCGCGGGCGCGAGTCACGGCGCGCTGGTAACTGGCGAGCAGACCCGTGTCGCGGCTGTTCTCCAGTCGGGTCAGGATCAGCGAACGGGGAACGTTCTTGTTGATGTCGGACTCCATCCCCTGAAAGGCTTCCCGGGTGGGCTGCACCAGGTCTGCGTTAAGGACGTCGGTGTCCAGGTACAGGTACCATCCGAAGTCGCCCACCAGGGTGGGAAACCTGGCGCCGATGCCGTTAAAGAAAAGCTCTTCGGGCACGTACAGGGGCATCAGGACAATTTCGCCGGCTTCCTGCGGGCCGAAATAATCGTAGAAACCCATCCAGTACTCTTCCGTGGGGTCGATGGGTTCGATGAGGCCCACAACCTTCACGTGTATTTGCTGCTCCAGGTCCGTTCGGTAGGGGAGTATCACCGCTTCAGACCCGAGCTCCCAAAACATTACGGAAGCCGTGTCTTCGCCAACCGCCACCTCGATGGAGAGCCGGCCGTTGCTTTCGCCCGGGACTGGCGAGGGCCATTTACCGTCAATCAACCTGGAGTGCTCCTGGAAGTCTGTCAGGAAGAAAGGGCGTGCCGACGGAGCTCCCAGCACCTGAGAGGACTGGAAGGGTTCCTTCACCAGGAGTATTTCAGGTTGGGGGCGTCCATAACGCTGGATATCGCGAATCATGAAACCCAGCCGATTCTCCACGATCTCTTCCATGGTGGAGCGCATTTTGTCGTAATCGGCGGGGCCCAGCGGGCGGTTCTGGGAAATGATGTGGGTGTTCAGTATCTGGCGACTGGTTGAGGCTATGCTGTGCTGAAGGCCGGCTTCGGCCAGGGCGCGAGTGTAAACGGCGCCAAGGGACATCAGGGTTACCGAGGCAAGGACGCCGAACCCGGTAATGGCGAGAAGCGCCCACGAAGATCGCAGGCGCCGGGGCAGCAGCCAAATCAGTGAGCTAATCCAGATCATTCCGTCCCAGGCAGGTCAGAAATCGGGTATTGATGTAAAGGCTTGCGCTGAAGTCCACGTTCTCCGGGTAGAAGGCCCTGGTGTGAGGGGCCGGAATCAAACCCTTTACGCCGCCAGGCGTGGCCTAGTTCTCCGCTTCCCGGCGCGCCGCCCTTTGGGCTGCCTCCAGCCGGTCTTTCTCCTGTTCCTGCTGGTACCACATTATCATAACGATGCCTGCTGCAATTATGCTCATCATATCTCCCACCACCCACAGGAGCAGGCCTCCCAGCTGCTGGTCGATGATTGGGTCCAGCGGAAAGGGCTGGGGAAACTCGGTGTATGACTGGTACAACAGGCCGCGGGAGAAGGTTATGGCCGCGCCCAGTACGGTATTGGGCAATACGATCAGCCCCAGGTACAGCACCCGCAGACCATAGTGCATTCTCGAGCGGTGCGGTTTGGGGTCAATCACCAGCCACCAGAACAGGAAGCCGGAAAACAGCATGGAAAAATGCATCAGTTCGTGCACGTAGTCGTTCCGCACGGCAGGGTCGTGCATGAACGGGACCTGCCACAGGTAGAGCGCCCCCAGAAAGATGCCGACAGCAACCACGGGGTTGGTCAAGCGGTGGTAGGCCCGCCGCACCCAGGATTGCCGGACCAGGCTGCGGACGCCGCCCTGAAGGACCCACAGCGGCAGGCCCCGGAGCATTGGGGTCAGGGGCGCGCCCAGCAGCACCAGCATGGGTCCGATCATGCGGATCATCAGATGCTGCACCTGGTGGATCGAGAAGTAGTGCTCGGCGAGGGGATCGATGGGGGACTGCAGGGCCAGGAAAAGTACCAGCAACCCCGAGAAAAACGACACCTTGTGCCATACCGTTACCGGATGGCTGGGCCTCTCCCACTTTCCCAGGCCATTCACGTAGAGGTACGCGGCGGCAAAGAGGAACAGGGTGGGTAGGGGGTTCTCCGTGTTCCAGGCGAGCCATATGTTATCGCCGGGGTCCACACCACCATGGGCGTATGCTGACGGCGCGCCGGCCAGGAGATGCCAGAGCACAGCGACTCCCATTCCCAGCAGCAGCCAGAAATTGAGGCAGTTCGGTCTGGGTGTACGGATCCTGATCCATGCACCGACGCCAGGCCCGGCTTTCCTGGAGATTCCGGAACCGGAAGAAAAGAAATGGCGTGTGGTTAAGCCCGGTTTACGAGGCATTGGCTGCCTGCCTCTGTTTCTGGGCCCGGCGGATGGTCCAGCCTACGTAGGCCAGGCCCCCCAGGAGGACGACGGACATGCCGGCGAATACGGCGGACCCCACCCAGTACTGGCGGGGCGGCGGAATAGTCACGGTGCCCACATCAGCCTGCACCTGGCCCAGGGGGCCATCAACCTCCACGCTCATATCCCAGGGACCGTCCAACTCCAGCTTCATGCGTGCGCGGTAGATTTCAGGCCTTTCCGGCACTGGCAGAGCGGTTGCCCAGCCGGTCTCTCCATACCCGTCGTGCCTGGTATGGACGATGACGCGCGCTCCCGGGACCGGTTCGCCGGTAACGGCGTTGAGGACGGCAACGCTCACCAGCGCGCTGCCGAGGGACAATTTGGACGCCTCCGCTTCCACGTACAGTTGATAGCCTCCGGCAATCACGCTGCGGTCAATCCTGACGGGCCCGGCGTTGTTGTCCGACTGTCCTGCGTCCTGGGCGAGAACAGTTGTGACTCCCATGAGAGGGGCCAGGATTACGGTTGCCACGAGGGAAATGAAGGTAAGAAGTTTGCGGAGGGTCAAGGCCAAAATCCTCGAAAGCCAGGGGAGTAGGTGAATGTCGTGGCGGGACTCGTCTCCGTCCGAAATGCCGGCGCTTTACCACCGGCCACCGCCGGCGAGGCCGCGGACGTCCCGCGGTTGGTGCAGTGGCGGCTTTGTTTGTGACCTTCGGAAAGGTGGTGAGCCAATCCAGCCTCCAGAGTGGATGGGAGAGAGACCGGCCTGTCCCCGGCTGGCGCGTGCCGACCGTACCGGCAGTACCGCTGGGAAATCAAGCCACTCCAGTTTACCAGATTGGGCGGTGAAGGTTAGCAAATAATGCCCGAGGGTAACGGTTCAGAGTTGAGGGAATTGCCTGCCCATACACCCGTCATCCCCCCGGCTTCGTAGGGGCGCCTGGGCCAGCGCCCCGACCCCCCCCCCCCCTGGGCCCGGTTCAAGGTCCCCCCCATCGCGG
>JAPPJA010000039.1 GCA_028874675.1 Chloroflexota bacterium | reverse complement strand
CCTGGGCGGTGTGGGAAGCGCTGGGCTGCCCCACCTTGGCGTCCACCACTATCACCTCGTTGTCCCGGGCGACAACGAGGTCGGGCCGGCCGGCGAGGGTAGCCACGTTCCCCCTGAGGGTGAAAGAGTTCTGGGAGTCCAGGGAGACCTGGTAACCCTGCCTTTCGTAGTAGCGGCGCGTCTGCTCCAGGAGCTCGCCGTGGCGGATAAGCCACTGGACCTGGTCGAAGTCGGAGGGTACCTTTTCCCAGGAAGATCCTTCGAACTGGGCCCGAAACCAGGCCCCCCACTGGCAGGAGACTTCGCCCACCAGGAGCTTGCTGATCCAGGACACCCAGATATAGGGTCCGCCAACCCGGGCCAGGGCCATGTCGTCACCTCGCCTGCTTCATGCGAATAAATGTTCTGTCAACCAGTCTATAAGCGGCACGGCGGATACGGCAATGGGCAAGTGTCAGCAGAAACTGCAGGAGGTCTGGCGCAACCTGGACTGGCTCGGTATGATTTGCCAGTATGCCGCATATGTTGGCCCGACGGCGGAAATCCGCAACATAGAGCCCGGGCTTACCGGACGGGCATCGGCGGCGGAGACGGGCAGCCGCCCATTTGAGTGGTCCAGGCAAGCCGGGAGCGGCGAGCCGGCAAGGGGCTATGGCGTGTCGTTAAATTGCCCCGTCATTCCTGTGAGAGCAGGAATCTTGACTACAGCCGGCGAGGTTCCCGCCTTCGCGGGAACGACGAAAAGGTACGCTGGGATACTTCTACCTTCAATATGACAACACCCCTTAGTCAACCTGAAGAGCCGGCAAAGCCGTGGAGGGAGCCGCGATGACTCAACCGATAAAGATTTCCATGCGGGTTCCGGGCACATCGCCCATGCCCGAAATTCTGGACATGATCCGCCGGATTGAGGCGGCGGGATTTGACGGGGCCGGCATCCTGGACAGCCAGATGATTTGCCGGGACACGTTCGTTACCCTGGGACTGGCGGCAGGGGCCACCAGCAGGCTGCAGCTTTTTCCCGCGGTCACAAATCCCTTCGGACGCATTCCTTCGGTGATGGCGGGGGCCGCCCAGACGGTGGCTGAACTGGCCCCCGGGCGCACTCGGGTAATAGTGGGAACGGGATACACCTCGGCAAGCACGATAGGCCGGCGGCCGGCCACGCTGCGCCAAATGCGCCGGTGCATAACGGAGGTCAAGGCGCTGCTGGCCGGCGAGAGCGTGGACTACGGCGTTATGAGCAATCGCCTGGACTTTACCGACGGGCCTCGAGTGCCGGTGTTGATGGCGGCATCGGGCCCCCGCTCGCTGGAACTGGCAGGAGAGGTCGCGGACGGCGTGCTGGCGCTGGTGGGCTATACGCCCGGGATTGTGGAGAAGGCCCTGGGCCACGTGGAAACGGGGGCAAAACGCAGCGGGCGCAGCCTGGACGACCTGGACATTATGTTTGCGGTCAGGACCTGCGTGGCGGACTCGGACGAGGAGGCCCGCCGGCTGGCCAGGCCGGTTTCGGTCCACTGGGGCCTGATGTGGGGCGGACCCAACTGGCTGCCCTCGTCGGGGTTTGAGATTCCGTCTTACGAGATTCCCCAGGCGGTGTACGACGTCTATCCGGACCTGGGCCATGCGCCGAACTGGGAGGAGGCCATCGAGCTGACCCGGTTTGTCAGCGACGACGTCAATGGACAGCTCTGCGACGCCATGGGCCTGATTGGAACGCCGGAACACTGCACGGAACGCATCCGGGAGATGGCGCAGCTGGGGGTTAACCAGCTTTACCTGATGCCCTGCCTGACCTTCGCGCCACCGGAAGCCGAAGTGGCGGCCTTTGGAAACCATATACTGCCCGCCCTGGCCGCAGGGTAGGGCAATGTCGCCTTGGGACTGATGAAGGGTCCGGGGCGCATGACGAGTCCCCGTTGGCGGGCCGATACCGGCGTGGGGGCAGCACCCGGGCGCTTACGCTTCGCGCGCGCTCACCTTGGCCAAAATGCGATGAGGGCGCAGGGGCGCAGGGTTTGCGTGGGTAGGGGCACAAGGCCTTGCGCCCCTACGATGTCGGGCGTCGAGGCAAGTAATTCCCCTAATTTCTGAACTGTTACATGCGCGCCATCCGCTGGGATTGGGTGCTACTTTGGTGCAATACTGGTCAACGAGGGAGAATTACCGCCATGCCCAAGACGATCTACCTGGCCAACCCGTATGGTTTTTCCGCGCAGCAGCGGGAGTTGCTGCTGCCGCCCCTGGTTGCCGCGCTGGAGGGGTTGGGGCTGGAGGTCTGGGAGCCCTTTGCCCGCAACAACCAGGTGGACTTCTCGGAGGCCGGATGGGCTTACCAGGTGGGGCAGGCCGACTTTCGGGACGTGGTGGAATCGGACTCCACCTTCGCCGTGGTTAACGGTGTACCGCCCGACGAAGGGGTGATGGTGGAACTCGGCATGGCAATAGCCCTGGGCAAACCCACCTTTCTGTTCCGCGACGACTTCAGACGGGCCACCGACAGCGAGGAGTATCCGCTTAACCTGATGCTGTTTACCGGGATGCCCGAGCAGGACTGGAGGGACTACTACTACACTTCTGTGGCGGAGATAGCGGATAAGGACAAGGCCCTGGCCCGCTGGGCGGTAGCGCCCTGAGCCGAAATGGGGATGGGCCTTTGGCGTTGACGTTAGCTCCATTTCAGGCCGGAACCCACCAAGGCCACCCTGGCGTAGAGGTCAAACGCGGCCAGGATTACGCGCAACCGGCTTTCTCCGGAACGGCGGGCCTGGCCGGCGCGGAAAGCCCGCCAAGCCTGAACCGTTCTCCCGTGCTGGAAGCGCTCCATTCCAGGTGGTACGGCACAGGCAGAATGGTCGAAATGCAGCCATGGCGGGTTTGAAACCCGCCGCTACCTGCTATGAACCACGTAAGCCGCGACGTTTCTTCCGTGCCCCCGTCCTTGCCTGTACCCCTGCCAATGCTCTATCATCGCCCAGGCAAGCTTTCTCAAAATCGTTTCCGGTCATATCCCGCCCGTGGGGGTTGGAGCGCCGTGCAGCCAGCACAATTCATCGAGAGTCTGAAGGGAATAGTCGGGGCGGATTACGTGATTTTCCACCCCGAAGACCTGCTGGTGTACGAGTACGACGGCTCCGTTGACCGGTCCATGCCCCGGGCGGTAGTCCTGCCCGCCAACGAGGACGAAGTGAGCCGCACCCTGGCCCTGGCCTACCGCGAGGGAGTCCCGGTGGCCGGGCGGGGGTCAGGTACGGGCCTCAGCGGCGGGGCCCTGGCAGCGCCCGGAGGCATCCAGATTTCCTTCACCCGCATGAACCGCATCCTTCAGGTGGACACCGAGAACCGCACTGCCACCATCGAACCGGGCGTCATCAACCTCGACCTTGACACCCACGTGCGCAAGTTCGGCATGAGGTACGCCCCTGACCCCTCCAGCCAGAAGGCGTGCAGCCTGGGCGGCAACATCGCCGAAAACGCCGGCGGCCCCCATTGCCTGGCCTACGGCACCACCACCAACCATGTCCTGGGCATGCGGGTGGCGCTGGAGGACGGCGCCATGGTCAACCTGGGCGCCGGAGCCAGGGAGATTCCCGGGTACGACCTGCGGGGCGTATTCGTGGGGTCCGAGGGCACCTTTGGCATCGCCACCCGAATCACCGTGCGGCTGCTCCCCCTCCCTGAGACGGTCAAGACTTTCCTGGGCGTCTTCCCCGACATAGACTCCGCCTGCAGCGCCGTCTCCGCCGTAATCGGCCACGGCATAGTGCCCGCCGCCCTGGAAATGATCGACGCCCTCAGCATTCGCGCCGTCCAGAACGTGACCGACGCCGGCTATCCCGAAGACGCCGGGGCCGTCCTGCTCATCGAACTGGAGGGCCTGTGGGAAGAGGTGGACGAAGTCAGCCGCGAGGTGGAATCGGCCCTGTGGGAAACCGGGGCCAGCGACGTCAGGGTGGCCGAAGAGGACAGCGAGCGGGAACGCCTGTGGCTGGGCCGCAAGACCGCCTTCGGGGCCTTCGGCACCATCGCTCCCAACTACTACCTGGTGGACGGCGTGGTGCCCCGGACCCGCCTGACGCAGGTCCTGCGCAAGGTCTCCGAGGTGTCCGAGAAGTACGGCATCATTATCGCCAACGTCTTCCATGCCGGCGACGGCAACCTCCATCCCTGCATGCTCTTTGACGAGCGGGAGCCGGGGGTGAAGGACCGGGCCATGGCCGGAGCCGCCGAGTTGATGGAGTACTGCGTGGAAATGGGCGGCAGCCTCAGCGGCGAACACGGCATCGGCCTCGAAAAGAAGCAGTTCATGCCCCTGGTCTATACCGAGCGCGACATGGATACCATGAAGCTGGTGCGCGACGCCTTTGCGCCGGCCAATCGCCTCAATCCCGGCAAGATTTTCCCCGACGGGGAGTCCTACGAGCCGGCCCTGCAGCGCACTCCCGCGCAGGTGGACCCGGGTATGTATGTGTAGCCTTCCCCGCACCCGCTTCGGGATATGACCTCGCCCCCTGCCTTTGCCCGGAACTTGTCCTCCAGGGTCGGCCCCGACGCTGTCCTGGCAGCGGAAGGCGCATCCGTGGACGGGGTGGCTGCCCGGGCCGTGGTGCGTCCCGCAGACCGCCAGCAGCTTTCCGAAGTCATCCGGTGGGCGGCCGCCGACGGAGTGAGGCTTTACCCGCGTGGCGGCGGCGTCCTGTCCTCCCTGGGCAACCTGCCTGCCCAGGTTGACGTAATTCTGGACCTGTCCGGCCTCAACCGGATAATGGACTACCAGCCCGCTGACCTGACCGTTACAACGGAAGCGGGCATAACCCTGGCGGACCTGCGGAGGGAACTGGCCCAGGGCGACAAGTATGTCCCGCTGGAGGCTCCCCTGCCCCACCGCGCCACGGTTGGCGGGATTCTGGCCACCGGATTCAGTGGCCCCCTGCGCTTTTCCTACGGCCTCCCCAGGGACTGGACTATCGGCATCAGCGTAGCAGGCTCCGACGGCAGCGAGGCCCGGGCCGGCGGGCGCGTGGTCAAGAACGTTACGGGCTACGACCTGAACAAGCTGTACACCGGTTCCCTGGGCACCCTGGGCGTTATAGTGGAGGCCTCCTTCAAGCTGGCTCCCATCCAGGGTACATGGGCAGCGCTGGCGGCCGCCTTCCCATCAGTATCCGGAGCGGTGACCGCCGCCGGAGCCCTCATCTCCCAGGTCTATGCCCCCCAGGGCCTGCAGGTAGTCAGCCGCAATATAGCGGCAAGGCTGGGGCTGGATGTTCCAGGCGACTCGGACGCCGTGGCCCTGGCATTCATTTCAGGTCGCCCCCGGGCGGCGTCGCGACGCCTGGAAGATTCCACCCGTCAGCTGGAAGCCGGCGGCTCTCCAGGCGGAATAACCCTGGATGAGTCGGCGGCGACAGACCTGCTGGCCAGGCTGACGGACCTTCCCTGGCGAGAGGAGGACTTGCCTTTCCTTGCCCTGAAAGTCACACTCCCTCCCAGCAACGTGGGCTCCCTGGTGGCCGCCATGGAGCTCCCGACGGGCGCGGGACTCATCGCCGACCCCGGATTTGGCACAGTGCACCTGCTCTGGTGGCCACCAGTGGAAGTCGAGGAACCGGAGACCGACGCCACGTTGGACCTGATCGATTCGGCTCGCCGTAAGGCCCGAAATCTCAGCGGCACCGTGGCCGTCGAACTCTGCCCTCCCCGGCTAAAGGCAGGCATCGACGTATGGGAAGGC